>NZ_BAAAUG010000062.1:0-28929 GCF_039533825.1 Streptomyces rectiviolaceus | reverse complement strand
CAGAGGCCGCGCCCACACCCGAAGCAGAGGCCGTGGTGGGGCCGGACGCAGAGCCTGCACCCAGACCCGACCCGGGGGCCGCGCCTCGACCCGACGCAGAAGCCGCACCCAGACCCGCAGCAGAGGCCTCGCCAACACCCGACGCAGGAGCCGTGGTGGGGCCCGACGCAGAGCCCGCCGCCCCGACACCCGACGCAGGAGCCGCAGTGGGGCCCGACGCAGAGCCCGCACCCAAACCCGCCCCAGAAGCCGCGCCTCGACCCAACGCAGAATCCGCACCGACACCCGACGCGGGAGCCCCACCGACACCCGACCCAGAAGCCACGCCTCGACCCGCCCCAGAAGCCACACCTCGACCCAACCCAGAATCCGCACCCAAACCCAAAGCAGAGCCCGCCCCACCGACACCCGCCCCAGACCCCACACCTCGCCCCGCCCCAGAAGCCGCCCCGCGGCCCCTCCCAGCAAGGGCCGTGTCCAGTCCCCCCAACGCCGCGCCCGCAGGCTCCTGCAGCACCTCGCGATGCGCCTCCCGCACCGCGGCGCCCGGTTCCACGCCCAGCTCGTCCACCAGCCTGCGCCGCAGCTCGCGGTGGACGGCGAGCGCCTCCGCCTGGCGGCCCGTGCGGTGCAGCACCAGCATCAGCTGGCGGTGGAAGGCCTCCCGCAAGGGATACTCGGCGACCAGTTCCGCCAGCTCCGGCACGAGCCCTCCGCCGCCGGCCCCGGTCGCGAGCTCCGCGTCGTACCGCAGCTCAAGAGCGAGGAGCCGCGCCTCCTCCAGGCGCGGTACGAGCGCGTGGCCCGCCGCGTCCGCGGGCAGCCCGCCCAGCGGAGTGCCGCGCCACAGGGCGAGCGCGCCGGACGCGGCGGACGCGCAGCCGTCCCAGTCGCGTTCCGCGTGCGCGGCACGGGCCTGCGCGACCAGCTGCTCGAAGACCCGTACGTCCAGCTCGCCATCGGCCACCCGCAGCCGGTACCCCGGAGGCACCGCCCGCAGCCGCTCCGGATCGTCGAGGAGCCGGCGCAGCCGCGTCACGTGGTTCTGCAGGGAGGCGTGCGCGGAAGCGGGCGGAGCGCCGCCCCACAACGCGTCCTTGAGGGCGTCGACGGAGACGACCCTGCCCGGTTCGAGCAGCAGCGCGGCCAGCAGGGCGCGGCCCTTGGCGCTCTGTACGGGCTGGGGCTCGCCATCTGCGTCGTACACGGCAGGCGCGCCCAGGAGTCCGAACCTCAACCCTTCGCACCGCACGTCCACGCCATCTCCCGCCAACCGTTGGCCACATGTTAGCGATCGGTTGGCGGCCCCTGATGGGATGCATACATCGGGCCCGGCCCCGCCGGTACTCGCGCCAAGCGCGTAACTCGGGGGAGTGTCACCGTTGCGGCCGGGCCCGCTCAGTTTCTGCGATGCACCCTTAACTTCCTTACGGGGTGGGGAAGTTAAGGTGCTCGCGGAATCGGGGCAGCCGCGAGCGAGTCACCGTACCCACGCGGAAAGCACCGCCCCACGACCCCCGGCCACCCGCGCCGGCCTCCGGATTCCGGCACCAGGTGCTCACGGATCGCCCACCGTTCGCCCACCATTCGCTCACGTCAGCGAGCCCCGCGACGGCACCCCGAAGTGGTATCCCCCGGTAACACCCATCGGCATCCATCATCCCGAAGGCACCCGCACCGTGAACACCGCCCCCTCCCCCGGCGTGCTCCGCGCCGTCACCGTCCCGCCGTGCCCCTCCACCAGCTGGCGGACGATCGCGAGGCCGAGCCCACTGCCGCCGGTCGCCCGCGTACGTGACTTGTCCGCGCGCCAGAAGCGGTCGAAGACGTGCGGCAGGTCGTCGGGGTCGATCCCGGTACCGGTATCGGCGACCTCCACCACCACCGCGTCGAGCGTGGCGCGGCAGCCGATCGTGACGCTGCCGCCTTGCGGGGTGTGCCGGATCGCGTTCGATACGAGGTTGCCGATCGCCTGGCGAAGCCGGAGCGGATCGGCCGTGAAACACGGATCGCCGAGCGTCGTCGCGCTCAGCCGTACGCCCGCCGCCTCGGCGCCGGCCTGGTGCGCCGCCGCGACCTGGTCGACGACGTCGGACGCGTGCACGGGCTCGCGGTGCAGCCGGAGCGTACCGGCGTCGGCGGCGGCGAGATCCTGCAGGTCGTTGACGATGTGCTGGAGCAGCAGCGCCTCTTCGAGGAGCGAGCTGACGAGCTCCGGGTCGGTGGCGACCACGCCGTCCTCGGCCGCCTCCAGCCAGCCGCGGATGTTGGAAAGCGGCGTACGCAGCTCGTGAGCGACGTCGCTCACCATGGCCTGGCGCTGGTCCTCCAGGGCCTTGCGGTGGGCTGCCATGTCGTTGAAGGCGTCGGCGAGCTGGCGAATCTCCCCCGCCGAACCGGCCGAGCGCGCAGTGACGGGTTCGGCGGCCTCACCCGTCTTCATCCGCTGGGTCGCGGCGGTCAGCGCCCGCAGCGGGCGGGTCAGCCGGGTCGCGGCGAAGGCGGTCACGGCGACCGTCACGGCGAGGATGCCCGCCGAGAGGCCCGCGAGCCGGGTGGTGTTGGCCCCGGAGAGGCTGAACCCCGAGGTCTCGCCCGCGCGGGCCGCCGCGGTGCGCGAACCGTCGGTGCTGGTGACGAAGAGGAGCGCGGGCGCGGAGACGTACGACCCGAGCTGCTCACGCCGGGCGCTGCCCACGCAGGCGGCGGTCTTGGTGTCGTACCGGTTGTCGACGCGGCTGACACCGCCCGACGGCTCGATGGGGTACGGCGATTCCGACGGGATGCTCGTGGGCGTACCCCGCCCCTCGCGAGGAGCGCCCGGCTCGGCGGGAACAGCCTTTTCCGGCTCGGCATCCGGCTCAGGCTCGGCCTCCGTGGGCGTCTGAGTCTCGGTGGGGATGTAGCGCCCGGAACGACGGTCGAACACTCCCACCGACTGCCACCACGTCAGGTCGAGCCCGACCTTGACGGGCGGGGCGTCCCCGCGCCGCAGGCACGCGTTGGTCAGCTCGTTGAGCCGTTCGAGCGCCTTGCTCTCGGTACGGGTGGGCATGTCCAGCCGGTAATCGCGGCAGCTGGAGTCGAGGAACTGGGACGGATCGTTGGGCGCCTCGACGCGCGGCCGTCCGCTGGGTCCCTGGACGGCATGGGCGGAGACCCCGAGGTCGTGCATGCAGCCCACGACGCTCGCGGCCACCTTCGCCAGCTCTTTCCGCTCCGACCCCGGCAGCCGGAAGGGCCCGACCGCGCGCGGATCGATGCGGTCCTGACCCCCGGCCTCCGCGTCCGCGCTCCCCGCACCGGCGGTCAGCGCCCCGTCGACGGCGAGCGGATCGACGACGGCCGATGCCTTGGAAGGCAGCTCGGCCCCGGCCGCCCCCTTGCCCTTGCCTTTCCCGTCCCGCGAGTCGGCGATGACGACACGGTCCTGCGTGGTGAGGGCGATACGCCGCCCGGTCTTCCGGGCCAGCTCCCGCACGGTCTTCTCGGCACCCCGCCATCCGGGCGCACCGGCCGCGAGGCCGAGCAATTCGTCGTAGACACGGGCGTCGTCGGCGAGCACCTGCCCCTGTTCCTGCCGGATCGCGCCGGACGTGGTCTGCGCGGCGAGCCAGGCGGTGGCGGCGATCGAGACCACGGAGACGAGCACGGAGACGGCCAGCAAGCGCGGCAACAGACTCTTGCGGAACGGTATGTCACGCACCACGTCGCGCCGCCGCCCCGAAGGCCGCGCCGGTGAGCTTGTACCCGACGCCGAAGACGGTCACGAGATGACAGGGCCTGCGCGGATCGACCTCGATCTTCTTGCGCAGATTGAGGACATGTACGTCGACGGTGCGCACGGATATGTACCCGGACGACCCATGGATACGATCGAGCAGCTGGGGCCGCGTAAACACTCGCTCAGGCTCCGCGGCCAGCGTCGCGAGCAGCTCGAACTCCCCCGGCGTGCACTCGACGAGCCGCCCCTCGACGGTCACCTCGTGCCGCACGGGATCGACGGAGAGCCCGCCGACCCGCAGCACACGCGGCACGGCTTCGGCGCCCTCGACGACCGGATGGTGCGTGCCCTGGGCGCGCCGCAGCAGCGTACGGACGCGGGCCATCAGCTCGCGCGGACTGTACGGCTTCGTCAGATAGTCGTCGGCGCCGAGATCGAGGCCGAGCAGCAGATCGTCCTCGGTCGTACGAGCGGTCAACATCAGGATCGGTATCCCGACGACGGGACCGTTCCCTCCCCCACCCCGCAGGACGCGCGTGACGCCGAGTCCGTCGACCCGCGGCATCATCACGTCGAGCACGAGCAGGTCCGGCGGCCTGCGCCGCACCTCGTCGATCGCGGCACGCCCGTCGTGGACGACGGCGACCGTGTGGCCCTCGCGCTCCAGATAGCGGCGGACCAGCTCGGCCTGTTTCTCGTCATCCTCCGCGACCAGGACAAAAGCACACATGGTCTGGAGCATAAGCGGGGCGGCCCGGACCAAACGGAATCCGGACAGCGGCCTGACAGGATCCTCATAACTCCCCGCCCCGCCCCAGGGGCCCCTAGTACGGCACGACCACAACCTGAAACTCGTCCTCGTAGACAACCCGCCCAGGATCCGACGACCGCACCACCCGGCACTCGATGCCGTGCGCGTCGAGAATCTTCAGATAGCCGGGTACGCGCTCGATGAGATGCGTGGCGGTGACCTTGAACCAGGCGACGGCGCCGGGCATGACGTCGTTGTCGTAGACGCTGGGGTCGACCTTCGACGGGACCGGATAAGCGGTGTCGTACCAATCATTGTTGACCCGCCGAAACCTCTCCTGCTCCGGCGTCAACTTCCCTTCCTTGGCAAGCCCATTGACGAGAACGAACACTCCGGGGAAGTGCCCGCGGGGATGGCGCACGGGCGACTCGTAACGAACGTAAGCGGCAACACCGTCATCACTCATCACGGCATCCTCGCACCCCACCCTCACGCACCCACAGCCGGAGCAGCGCCGCACGCCCCCAAGCACCCGCGGCCGGCATCGAGACGCGAGGGGACGTGCCGGTATGTCCGCCCGGAGCACGGTTCCCAACACTCCAGACCCGAAGCACCCAGGCGGCCACTGGACGATAGCGAGGACGGACATACCGGCGCGGCCCCGCCCCCACAGACGAACAAGCCCCGCACAGGGCACGCACCCGCAGCAGGCAACGCACGCGAGGGGAGCGCACCCCCGCCCCCCCCCAAGGCTCAGCCCAGCTCAACAGGGACCCATACGGCCGCCCCACCTCGCGCCCAGACCCCACCACCCCGAAGGTGGTCCGCATGAACCGCACCCACGCCACCCGCACCCACGCCACTCGCATCGCAACCGCCACCGCCCTACTGGCCCTCACCACCACCGCCTGCTCGGAGAGCGACGTGGACAAGGCCAAGGACAGAGCCGCCTCCGCCACAGCCAAGGCGGGCGAAGCCGTCTCGTCCGCAACGGAAGCCGCCGCCTCCAAGATGGCCGAGGTGAAGGACGGGGTGGACGCGAAGAAAGACGTGAAGGTCGACGGCCCCACCAAGACCGAGGACGACCGGGCGACAGCCAAGATCACGGCCACCAACACCAAGGACAAGAAGGGGGACTACACCATCTCCGTCAACTTCCGCGACGGCGACGGCAAGCTCCTGGACACGACCGTCCTCAACATCAACGACGTGGACCCCGCCAAGTCGAAGTCCGGCACGGCCCGCAGCAACCGTTCCCTGTCCGGCACCCCAAAGGCAGAGATCGGCAAGGCACTACGCCACTGACCGAGCGCACCGACAGCCCCACCAGCCGCCAGCGGACGGCCCCAAGAGGGGAGTTATTACCACCGACTTCCCAGGTCCACGCAACACATAATCGCCCTATGGACCGCATGGACCGCACAGGACAGGCACAAGAACCCACCCCAACACCCCCACCTCCCAGCCGACTCACAGGCCTAAAGCGCTCCCTCACCCTCTGGGCCCTCTCCCTCTGGGCACTTGGCCTGTCCCTCTGGCTCCACGTCGTACACATCCTGCTCGGCAGCGGCCTCACCCTCCCCCTGCTGCCGAGCGCCACCCGAGCCGTACGCAAGCTGGCCGACCGCCAACGCGCCCTGGCAAAGCAGTGGTCGGGCATCGAAATCCCAGCCGCGTACCCCAAACACCCCGCCACCACCACAACCCAACCCCCACCCACACCCACACCCACACCCAGAACGCTCCGCACCCACCTCCTCTCCAAGGACAACCAGCTCTACAGGGACTGGCGCTGGGCGAACCTGGACCCGTACATAGGCGGAGCCATAGCCTTCGTCCCCGCAGCCCTCATCCTCAGCGGCATCTGGGGCATGACCACAGCGATCATCGGCCCCCAGCTCTCGGACAGCTGGGGCAGCGTCTGGTACCTCTTCATCCCGGTCCAGAACGGCCTCACGGCCACCCTCGCGGGAATCCTCGCCGCCCTCCAGTTCCCACTGGCACTCTGGGCGGCTCCCCGAGCCGTCCACCACCACTCCCGCTACCTCCGCGCAATGCTGGCGCCCAGCGATAGCGAACTCCTCGCCACCCGCATCGAGCACCTCACCACCACCCGCTCCGACGCGGTGGACACCCAACAGGCCGAGCTCCGCCGCATCGAACGCGACCTGCACGACGGCGCACAGGCCCGCCTGGTGGCGATGGGCATGACGCTGGACGCCGCGGAACACCTCCTGGAGTCGAACCCGGAAGCGGTCCGCGCCCTGCTCCAGGAGGCCCGCCAGTCCTCGGCCAAAGCACTGCAGGAGCTGCGCGACCTGGTCCGCGGAATCCACCCCCCGGTGCTCGCGGACCGCGGACTGCCCGACGCCGTACGCTCATTGGCGATGATCTGCCCCCTGCGCACCGAGGTCGAGACCGACCTGCCGGGCCGCCCCGAACCCGCGGTGGAGTCGGCGGCGTACTTCGCGATCTCGGAGATCCTGACCAACGCGGCCAAGCACGCCCAGGCCGACCGGGCCTGGATAGACATCCGCCACGAGCCCTCGGCGGCGGCCCACGGCGCCCTCCGCATCACCGTCACCGACGACGGTCGCGGCGGCGCGGACATCTCCGCGGGCACAGGCCTGCGCGGCATCGAACGGCGCCTAGCGACCTTCGACGGCGTCCTCGCCGTGAGCAGCCCGCTCAACGGCCCGACCATGGTGACGATGGAGCTGCCGTGCGTGTTGTCCTCGCCGAAGACCACTTCCTCCTGAGGGACGGCATCACACGCCTCCTCCAGGCCTTCGGCCACGAGGTGGTCGCGGCGGTGGACAACGGCCCCGACCTCCTAAAAGCCCTGACCCCCGCCACAACGCCCGACATAGCGATAGTGGACGTACGCCTCCCCCCAGACTTCACCGACGACGGCCTACGCGCGTCGGTGAAGGCCCGCGCCCAAACACCCACCCTCCCCATCCTACTGCTCTCGCAGTACGTGGAGCCGCTCTACGCAAGGGAGTTGATGGCCACGGGCTCGACAGGCATCGGCTACATCCTCAAGGAACGGGTCTCGAACGGCGCGGACTTCATCCGGACCATCGAGCGCGTGGCCGCCGGCGGCACGGCGATGGACCCCGAGGTGATCTCGAAGCTCCTCATCCGCAAGACGCACGACCAGGCGGACCCCATGTCCCGCCTCACCCCGCGAGAACGCGAGGTCCTGGAATGCCTGGCCCAGGGCCGGTCCAACGCGGGCACGGCGGAGGCCTTGTTCATCTCAGAAAAGGCAGTCGCCAAGCACATCAGCAACATCTTCCCGAAGCTGGGCCTACCCCCGTCGGACACGGACAACCGCAGGGTCCTCGCAGTCCTCACGTACCTCAACCGCTAGCCCGTTCCGGCGCCAGCCCGCTCCGGAACCCCGCTCAGCAACCCCGCTCAGAACCCCACTCAGGGAACGATCGACCGCCAGATCCGCTCCGGAAGAACACGCACGGCCTGATCAAGCTCGACATCATCGAAGCCTGCGAGCCAGCGCCGCGCGGTCGCGACGACGGGCCCCAGGACCAGCCCCTCGATCAAGGCCATGGGCAGCGGGGCGACCTCCCCCGAATCGACGTGCTTCTGCATCCAGGCGGTCATCGGGGACAGCCTGGCCTCCTGTGCGTCACGGAGCTGCCGGGCCTGGGCCATCCCCAGCCGGTCGGCGTACGAGGAGTGCAGGAGCCGGGCGGCATCCGGGTTCTCCTGGATGAACCTCAGGTAGGCCCGCACGAGGGCGCGGATACCGGTCCGGGCCGTACGGGAACGCTCCACGGAAGCGCCGAGCTCGGCGAGGAGACGGCCGAGCCATCGCAGCAGCAGGGCGTTCATGAGGCCGTCGACGCTGCCGAAGTGGTGATAGAGACTGCCGAGGCTGACACCACTGGCCTTGGTGAGCGCGCCGACCGTCACACCCTGCTCGCCGGAGTCGGCGTACACCTGGAGCGCGGCATCCAGGAGTCGGTCGGCGGTCTCTTCACCGCGTTGCTGCTTGGGGCTCATGGTCCACCCAGCCTAGAGCACCTCATGGAGCCCCCCACTTCTAGAGCACATTTCTAGAAAACCACTCCACCCAATCGGCCCACTGAACCATACTGACCCCGTGTCTGAACCCATATCGCCAGCGCCGCGGCCTGGCCCCACCCCCGGCTCCAACGCCCGCGGCTGCCTGACGGCACTGGGCGTCATCGGCGCCGTACTGGTCGTCATCCTGCTGCTGAACCAGGGGGAGAACGACAGCGACAGCGCCGCTCCGACCCCCTCGACGAGCCAGGATTCGTACGACCCATCCACAAGCACCCCGTACACGAGCGACCCGTACACGGACGCCCCCTCCACAGCCGCTCCCCCCACCGACGACCCGTACGACACCGCAACGGACACCGCAACCGACACCGCAACGGACCCCGTCGCCACCCCCACGAGCGAGGCCCCCACCCCCTTCGAGTCGGGGACCTGCCTCAACGGCACGCTGCCGGACTCCACGACCGCGCAGGAGGTCGACGACGTGGAGGAGGTGTCCTGCTCGGCGTCCGACGCCCACTACGAGGTGATCGAGACGATCCCCATGACGTCGGAGATGAGCCGCTGCGACGCCAACCCCAAGACGCAGTACGCCTTCTCGTACCGCTACACCCTCAACGGCTCGACCATCAACGAGTACGTCTACTGCCTGGTCGGCCTGGGCTCCTACGCCCGCTGAAGCCCTGAAGCCTTGAAGCCTGAAGCCCCCGCCCAACGTCTCCCAGCGAACCCAAGGCGCTACGCCATTCTAGAAAGTTCTTCCAATTAGCCCGCCCGATGGCCCAAACTGACCCCCGTGCCAGGACCTGCGTCCGTCGGTGCGGCCCGGGGCGAGCGCACGGCCGATTCCAGGCAAAGCAAAAGCCCCAGGTCACGGCGAGTGAGTCCTGAGGCTTCTACAGAGCCGCCTTCGGGATTCGAACCCGAGACCTACGCATTACGAGTGCGTTGCTCTGGCCATCTGAGCTAAGGCGGCACGCGTCCCGCACCTATGGTGCGGTCAGCAGCGGAGCCAAGTCTACACAGTTTCCAGGGGTGCTCCGCCCACCCCCGATGGGCGGTGCTCCAGCGCCCGCGTCACCCTTGCGAGCAGCGCCGCGTCACCCCTGCGAGCAGCGCTTTCCGTCGTCCGGGGCCTTGCCCTCCAGCAAGTACTCGTTGATCGCCGAGTCCACGCACTTGCTGCCACGCCCGTACGCCGTGTGCCCGTCGCCCTCGTACGTGAGCAGCTTGCCGGAGGAGAGCTGGTCGGCCAGGGCCTCGGCCCAGCGGTAGGGGGTCGCCGGGTCGCGCGTGGTGCCGACCACGACGATCGGGGCCGCGCCGTCCGCCTCGATGCGGTGCGGCTCGCCCGTCGCCTTCACCGGCCAGTACGAGCAGTTCAGCGAGGCCCAGGCAAGGCCCTCGCCGAAGATCGGGGAGGCCTTCTCGAAGTCCGGGAGCGACTTCTTCACGTCGTCCGCCGTGGCGAAGGCAGGGGGCAGGTCCAAGCAGTTCACGGCGGCGTTGGCGAACATGAGGTTCGCGTACGTTCCGTCGCCGTCGCGCTCGTAGTAGCTGTCCGAGAGCGAGAGGAGGCCGGCGCCGTCCTTGTCCTTGATCGCAGCGGTCAGCGCCGTGCGCAGCTGGGGCCAGGCCGCCTCGTCGTACATCGCGGCGATCACGCCCGTCGTGGCGAGCGCCTCGCCGAGCTTGCGGCCGTCGGAGTCGCCGGTGGGGATCGGCCCGCGGTCCAGGTCGCCGAAGAGGGACTTGAGGCGCTTGCCCGCGTCCGCCTCGCTCTTCGTGCCCAGGGGGCAGTCGCTCCGGCCCACGCAGTCCTTCGCGAACGACTGGAACGCCGTCTCGAACCCGGCGGTCTGGTCGCGGTTCATGCGGCGGGCGGGAAGTGACGGGTCCATCGCGCCGTCCAGGACCAGGCGTCCGACGCGGTCCGGGTAGAGCCCGGCGTACGTCGCCCCGAGGAACGTGCCGTACGAAGCGCCCACGTAGCTCAGCTTCTCGTCGCCGAGCGCGGAGCGCAGGATGTCCATGTCGCGGGCCGCCTCGACCGTGGAGACATGCGGCAGCACCTCACCGGAGTGCTTCTCGCAGCCCGCCGCGAACTTCTTGAAGGAGTCCGAGAGTTCGGCGGTCTCGCTCTGGTCGTCCGGTGTGATGTCCGTCTGCGTGTACGCGTCCATCTGCTTGCCGTCGAGGCAGGTGACGGGCTCGCTGCGGGCCACGCCGCGCGGGTCGACCGCGGCCATGTCGTACTGGGCGCGCACCTCTTCGGGGTAGCCGAGGGCCGCGTACGACTGGAGGTAGCCGATCGCGGAGCCGCCGGGTCCGCCCGGGTTGACCAGGAGCGAGCCCAGGCGCTTGCCGGGGCCGGTGGCCTTCTTCCGGGAGACCGCGAGCTTGATGGCCTCGCCGTCCGGCTTCGCGTAGTCCAGCGGCGCCTTCATCGTGGAGCACTCGAAGCCGGGGACGCCGCACTCGCGCCAACTCAGCTTCTGTCCGTAGTACGGGGACAGCTCCTGCGGGGTGGCGCGGGGCAGCGCGGCCAGCGCGGCCATGGACGCGCCCGCCGTCGAGCTCCCGGCCGAGCAGCCGGAAATGAGCAGTCCGGCGGCCAAGAACACGGTCGCGGGGGTGCGGAGTCCTCTGATGCGCATCACGCGAGCCTAACGCTATGCGTTGGCTCGGTGACACAAAGTGCCCGTACGGGTGACTCCGTCAACGCGGCCAACGCCGTCAGCTCCGTCAACGCCGTGAGCTACGTCAACTCCGTCAACTCCGTCAGCCCTCGGCCCGGCCCAGCCATCGCTCCCTGCTAGCCCGCCGCCAGCCCGCCGCTAGCCCGCCCGCAGCGCCACCGTCATCGCCTCCACCGCGAGCAGCGGCGCCACATTGCGCTCCAATGCGGTGCGGCAGGCGCCGATCGCCTCGATGCGGCGCAGCGTGGACTCGGGCGAGGTGCCGCGCGCCAGGCGCTCCAGCATGTCGAGCACCTCCGTGTTGGCCAGTGCCACGCGGGAGCCCAGCTGCAGGGTGAGCACGTCTCGGTAGACACCGGTCAGCTCGATGAGGGCGAGGTCGAGGCTGTCGCGCTGGGTGCGGGTCTTGCGGCGCTTCTGCCTGTCCTCCAGGTCCTTCATGATGCCCGCTGTGCCGCGCGGCATCCGGCCGCCCTTCTCCGCGCCGAGCGCCGCCTTCAGGTCGTCGGTCTCCTTGACGTCGACCTCCTCGGCGACCTGCTTCGCGTCGTCGCCGGCCGTGTCGATCAGCTCCTGGGCGGCCTTGAGGCAGCCACCGATGTCCTCCACCCGCATCGGCAGCTTGAGCACTGCGGCACGGCGCTCGCGGGCCCTCGGGTCGGTCGCCAGGCGGCGGGCGCGGCCGATGTGCCCCTGGGTGGCGCGCGCGGCGGCCGCGGCGACGTCAGGCTCGATGCCGTCGCGCCGGATGAGCACATCCGCCACGGCCTCCACCGGAGGCGTACGCAGCGTCAGATGGCGGCAGCGGGAGCGGATCGTGGGCAGCACATCCTCGAGCGAGGGCGCGCAGAGCAGCCATACGGTGCGGGGGGCGGGCTCTTCCACGGCCTTCAGGAGGACGTTGCCCGCGCCCTCGGTGAGGCGGTCGGCGTCCTCAAGGACAATGACCTGCCAGCGGCCGCCCGCGGGCGACAACTGGGCCCGCCTGACCAGCTCGCGGGTCTCCTTGACGCCGATGGACAGCAGGTCCGTACGCACCACTTCGACGTCGGCGTGCGTGCCGACCAGGCTCGTGTGGCAGCCGTCGCAGAAGCCGCAGCCGGGGGCGCCCCCGAGTGCGCGGTCCGGGCTTGTGCACTGGAGCGCGGCGGCGAAGGCGCGGGCGGCGGTGGACCGCCCTGAGCCGGGCGGCCCGGTGAACAGCCAGGCATGCGTCATCTTCGACGCCTCGGGCCGCGGAGCGCCCGTGGCCACGGCGGTGACCAGCGTGTCGGCGTCCCGAGCGGCGGCACCGAGCTGCTCGCTCACCCGCTCCTGGCCCACCAGGTCGTCCCATACGGTCATCGGTCACCGCCTCCGCCCTGCTCTTGCACCTGCGTCGCACGTCGCGCTGTCGAATTCATTGTGGAGCACGCCACTGACAACGCAGGCCGCCCCACAGGCGACCCCCACAGGCGACCCCCGCAGGCCGCCCGTTCAGCGAGGCTCAGCGCCCGTTCCGACCTCGGCCCCGGCCGCGCCCGCGGCCGTCCTCGTCGCCGTCCGGCTCCCCCAGCAACTCGTCGGCCAGGGAGGGCAGATCATCCAGCGGGGTCTCCTCCGCCCAGTCGGAGCGCGGCCGCTGCCGAGGAGCACCCTGCTCGTCGACCTGGGGCAGCTCACGGGTCCGGTCGTTCCCGCCCCCCTCCGGCGCGGGGGCCGGACGCTCGTCGCGGAAGTAACCCGGCGGCACCTTGTCCTCCCGTACGGGAGGCAGTACCGCAGTCTCGTCGGCGGCTCCGGGGACCGGAGGCTGCGGCAGCACCTCGGTCTCCTCCGAGCCGGACGTGTCCCGTACCGGCGGGAGCACCGCGGTCTCGTCGGCCGCGCCCGGCGCGGGAGCACCGGGGTTCACGACGGGAGTGGGCACCGTCGTCTCGTTGTCCGGCACGGCATCCGAAGGGGCAGCGGACGGGGCCGGGTCCGGAGTGGAAGCGGGAGCGGGAGCCGACGTGGGAGCGGGAGTCGAAGCCGTCGAAGCAGCAGCCGCGGCCGCCGCCGAAGCCGCCGCCAACCGCCGCGCCTCCTCGGCCCGCAGCAGCGCCTCCTCCGCCTTGCGCTGCTTCTCGACCCGGCGCGCCTCGGCCTCGGCCCGGATCCGCGCCTCTTCCTCGGCCTCCCGATGGCGCCGCGCCTCCTCGGCCGCCCGCACCTTCTCCTCTGCGAGCAGTCGCGCCTGCTCCTCCTCGGCCTTGCGCTTCGCCTCCTCGGCGCGCTGCCTGGCCTCCTCCGCCTGCCGTTCGGCCTCGCGGCGCTGCGCCTCCTCCAGCTCGCGGCGCTTGCGCTCCTCCTCCTCGGCGCGGAGCTTGGCGAGCTGCTCCTGGCGCTCGCGCTCGACCCGCTCCTCCTCGGCCTTGCGCGCGGCCTCTTCCTCGGCCTTGCGGCGCGCCTCTTCCTCGGCTGCCTTGCGGGCCTCCTCCTGTGCCTTCACCTCGGCCTCGGAGAGCGGCAGCATCAGGTCGAGCCGGTGCCGGACCACGGTCGTGACCGCCTCCGGCTCCTGAGCGGCGTCGACCACCAGGTAGCGCCCCGGGTCGGCCGCGGCGAGCGTCAGGAAACCGGACCGCACGCGCGTGTGGAACTCGGCGGGCTCCGACTCGAGACGGTCGGGCGCCTCGGTGAAGCGCTCGCGGGCCGCCTCCGGGGACACGTCGAGCAGCACCGTCAGATGCGGCACGAGCCCTGCCGTCGCCCACCGCGAGATGCGGGCGATCTCAGTCGGGGAGAGATCGCGGCCCGCGCCTTGATAGGCCACGGACGAGTCGATGTACCGGTCGGAGATGACGACCGCGCCCCGCTCAAGGGCGGGACGTACGACCGTGTCGACGTGCTCGGCACGGTCGGCGGCGTACAGAAGTGCCTCGGCGCGGTGCGAGAGACCGGCCGACGAGACGTCGAGCAGGATCGACCGCAGCCGCTTGCCGACCGGCGTGGCCCCCGGCTCGCGCGTCACGACGACCTCGTGACCCTTGGCCCGGATCCACTCGGCGAGCGCCTCGGCCTGCGTCGACTTGCCGGCGCCGTCGCCGCCCTCCAGGGCGATGAAGAACCCCGTGGCCGCGATCCCCTGCACGGGGTCGTCGCCGCCGCGCAGCGCGTCCCGCAGGTCGTGCCGCAGCGGCACGCCCTGCCGGTCGTCGATCTTGGCGAGGACCAGCGCGGCCACCGGCAGGAGCAGCGCGCCCACCAGCATCAGCGTGAAGGCGGCGCCGCCGTGGTCGAACACGAACTTGCCGTTGACGAAGCGGTGCGGCCCGATCGCCGCCGCGACCACGGGGGCCACGAGCGCGCCGAGCGCGATGAAGAGGCGTACGACCGCCTGGAGATGCTCCGTCGTGCGCGCCCGGCGGTAGTCCTCGACCTCCTGGTCGAGCAGCGCGTGCCCGGTGTGCGCGGCGATGCCCGCGGCCACTCCGGCGAGCGCCAGGAGCAGCAGCACGGTCGTCACGTCGGGCACGAGGCCCGCGGCGAGCAGCGCGACACCGGTGAGGGCGATCACGAGCGCGAGCAGCCGGCGGCGCGGGAGCGTGGGCAGCAGCGACGGCGCGGTGCGGATGCCGACAGCGGCCGAGCCGGTCAGCGCGAGGACGATCAGGCCGTACATGACGGGCCCGCCGTCCAGGTCCTTGGCGTGCAGCACGGCGACCGCGACGGAGGCCGCGACGGCCCCGGAGATCGCGGCGCAGGCGGCGACGAGCAGCGGGATCGCGCCGGTGCGGCCCTTGTCGGTGCCGCTGGCGGTGCGGGGCCTGCGCAGCCCTTCGAGGGGGCTACGCGCGCGTGGCGTCTGCGTGGCCGGAAGTTCGAGGAAGTAGACGATCGACAGCGAGGCCGCGAACAGCCCGGCGGCGACGAACGAGGCGAGCCCCGCCTGGTGCACCTCGAACCACTCGAGCCCAGTGCCCAGCAGGTTGCCGATCAGCGTGACGGCGACGAGCGCGGCGGCCGCGACGGGCAGCGCCACGAATCCCGTACGCAGCGACAGGCGCCGCAGTGCGTCCATGTGGTCCGGCAGCGGCCGCACCGTCGCGCCCTCCAGGGGCGGCGCGGGCAGCAGCGCGGGCGCCGCGCTCTCCCGGCAGACCGTCCAGAAGCGCTCGGCGACGCCGATCACGAAGGCGGTCACGAGCAGTACGGCCAGCGCGTTGTCCGGCGTCCAGTCGATCCACAGCGGCGCGACGATCAGCAGCGCGGCCCGCAGGCCGTCCGCCACGACCATCGTCCAGCGCCGGTCGAGCGGCCCGTCGGGTGAGGTGAGCGACGACAGCGGGCCCAGAAGCACCGCCCCGAAGAGCAGCGTCGCGAGAACGCGTGCCCCGAAGACAGCGGTAACGGCGAACGCGACCCCTCGATAGCCGCCCCCGAACGCCCCCTCGGCGATGGCCGCTTGCAGCGCGAGCACCACCAGGACAAGGAGGGCGAGGGCATCGCCGACACCACCGACGAGCTGAGCGCTCCACAGGCGCTTCAGCTGCGGCACGCGCAGCAAGGCGCGGACAGCACGCTCTCGGGAATCTGCGACCAGGGCGTCGTCGGGGGCCGGGTTTCCGACCGGTGGCTGCTCGGCACGCGTCATCCGTCCAGCCTATCTGGACGGTGTGACACTCCGAAGGGGCGCCCGAACAAACGGGCGCCCCTTCGGTTCACACATTCACAGCGCCGTACGAAGCGACGCGTACAGACACGCACAGACGCGTACAGCCGCGGACAGCTGCCTACTCGGAGTCGGACGCCTTCGTGGCCGAAGCCGCGGTCTTCTTGGCGGCGGCCGTCTTCGTAGTCGTCTTCTTCGCGGCCGTCGTCTTCTTGGCGGCCGTCTTCTTCGCAGCCGTCTTCTTGGCCGCGGTCTTCTTGGCGGGAGCCTTCTTCGCCGCCTTCTTGGCGGTCTTCTTGGCCGGACCCTTCGCCCGCTTCTCCTCAAGCAGTTCGTAGCCGCGCTCGGGAGTGATGTCCTCCACGGAGTCCGAGGCCCGCAGCGTCGCGTTCGTCTCGCCGTCCGTGACGTACGCCCCGAAGCGGCCGTCCTTGACGACGACCGGCTTCTTGCTGACCGGGTCCTCGCCGAGCTCCTTCAGCGGCGGCTTGGCCGCGGCCCGCCCACGCTGCTTGGGCTGGGCGTAGATCGCGAGGGCCTCTTCCAACGTGACGTTGAACAGCTGCTCCTCGGCCTCCAGGGACCGCGAGTCCGTGCCCTTCTTCAGGTACGGGCCGTAGCGCCCGTTCTGCGCGGTGATCTCGACACCCTCGGCATCGGCACCCACCACACGCGGCAGGGACATCAGCTTCAGGGCGTCCTCGAGCGTCACCGTGTCGAGCGACATGGACTTGAAGAGCGAGGCCGTCCGCGGCTTGACCGCTTTCTTGCCGGTCTTCGGGGTGCCCTCGGGGAGCACCTCGGTGACGTACGGGCCGTAGCGGCCGTCCTTGGCGATGATCTCGTGACCCGACGTGGGGTCGGTGCCGAGCGCGAAGTCACCGCTCGGCTTGGCGAGCAGCTCCTCGGCGTACTCGACGGTCAGCTCGTCCGGCGGCAGGTCGTCGGGCACGTCGGCACGCTGGTGGCCCTCCGCGTCCTTCTCGCCGCGCTCGATGTACGGGCCGTACCGGCCGACGCGCAGCACGATGCCGTCGCCGACGGGGAAGGAGGAGATCTCCCGGGCGTCGATCGCGCCCAGGTCGGTCACCAGTTCCTTGAGCCCGCCGAGGTGGTCGCCGTCGCCGTTGCCCGCGCTGGAGGCGGCGCCCGCGTCGTCGCCCTCGCCGAAGTAGAAGCGCCTCAGCCACGGCACGGCCTGCGCCTCGCCCCGCGCGATGCGGTCGAGGTCGTCCTCCATGCGTGCGGTGAAGTCGTAGTCGACGAGGCGCCCGAAGTGCGTCTCCAGGAGGTTGACCACGGCGAAGGACAAGAAGGAGGGCACAAGGGCCGTGCCCTTCTTGAAGACGTAGCCGCGGTCGAGGATCGTGCCGAGGATCGACGCGTACGTCGACGGGCGGCCGATCTCGCGCTCTTCGAGCTCCTTGACCAGCGAGGCCTCGGTGTAGCGGGCCGGCGGCTTGGTCGCGTGGCCGTCGACCGAGATCTCGTCGGCGGACAGCGCGTCGCCCTCGCTGACCTGCGGGAGCCTGCGCTCACGGTCGTCGAGCTCGGCGTTCGGGTCGTCCGCGCCCTCTACGTAGGCCTTCATGAAGCCGTGGAAGGTGATGGTCTTGCCGGACGCGCTGAACTCGGCGTCGCGGCCGTCGGCAGCCGTGCCACCGATCTTCACCGTGACGGAGTTTCCGACCGCGTCCTTCATCTGGGAGGCGACGGTCCGCTTCCAGATCAGTTCGTAGAGCCGGAACTGGTCGCCGGTCAGGCCGGTCTCGGCGGGCGTGCGGAAACGATCACCCGAAGGGCGGATCGCCTCGTGCGCCTCCTGCGCGTTCTTGACCTTCCCGGCGTACGTACGGGGCTTGTCCGGCAGGTAGTCGCTGCCGTACAGCTGCGTGACCTGCGCGCGAGCGGCGGTGATCGCCGTGTCGGACAGCGTCGTGGAGTCCGTACGCATGTAGGTGATGAAGCCGTTCTCGTACAGCTTCTGGGCCACCTGCATCGTGGCCTTCGCGCCGAAGCCCAGCTTGCGGCTGGCCTCCTGCTGCAGCGTCGTCGTACGGAACGGCGCGTACGGAGAGCGGCGGTAGGGCTTGGACTCGACGGAGCGGACCGCGAACCGGGTGCTCTCAAGGGCCGCGGCGAGCGAGCGGGCGTTCGCCTCGTCCAGGTGCAGCGTGTCGGACTTGAGCTGTCCGACCGAGTTGAAGTCACGGCCCTGCGCGATGCGCTTGCCGTCGACCGTGGTGAGGCGCGCGATCAGTTGCGAGGGGTCGGACGCGTCACCGGTGCGGCCGGTGCCGAAGGTGCCCGTCAGATCCCAGTACTCGGCGGAGCGGAAGGCGATGCGCTCGCGCTCACGCTCGACGACGAGGCGGGTCGCCACGGACTGGACACGGCCGGCCGACAGGCGCGGCATGACCTTCTTCCACAGGACCGGCGAGACCTCGTAGCCGTAGAGACGGTCGAGGATGCGGCGGGTCTCCTGGGCGTCGACCATGCGCTTGTTGAGGTCGCGGGGGCTTGCGACGGCCTCCTGGATCGCGGCCTTGGTGATCTCGTGGAACACCATGCGCTTGACCGGGACCTTGGGCTTCAGGACCTCGAGGAGGTGCCACGCGATGGCTTCGCCCTCGCGGTCCTCATCGGTGGCGAGGAAGAGTTCGTCGGAGTCCTTCAGCAGGTCCTTGAGCTTCTTGACCTGCGCCTTCTTGTCGGCGTTGACGACATAGATGGGCTCGAAGTCGTTGTCGACGTCCACGCCGAGACGGCGGACCTCGCCGGTGTACTTGTCGGGGACCTCCGCGGCGCCGTTGGGGAGGTCGCGGATGTGCCCGACGCTCGCCTCGACTACGTAGCCGGGGCCGAGGTAACCCTTGATCGTCTTCGCCTTGGCAGGCGACTCGACGATGACGAGTCGGCGGCCGCCCTTTGCGGTCTCGCTGGTCGGGGACAACTTCGCTCTTCTCTCCGGTCGGTGCTCGGTGGCCGTGGTGCATGGCCTCGCTCGGTGCGCTTGAGTTGCGCTGACGCTGCGGAGTGTGACGGTACATCCCGCCCCCGTGTCAAACGGTAAAAGCCCGCAACGGCCACTCGAACGGTAACCCGACTACCGCCATTCCTGCCGCCCGGCGTGGCGACCTGCCCTTTCACCACCGGGTTCGCCACCGGCTCGGCACCGGCGCCGGGCCTACGGCCCGTACGCGCCCAGCGGCCTCCGACCGCCGCCGGTCACATCCGAGTGAAACACCACACTCCGAGCACCAGTGCGCCCGACCCGGCGAGCGCGGCGAGTGTCGCCGATGCGACAGGGTTCACACCGTCGGCGACGGGCGCGCGGTGCGCCACGCGTGCTCCGGTCCACAGCAGCAGCCCCGCTCCGAACAGCGCGAACACCGTCCCTGCGAAGATCGCTGGTCCACTCTCCATGTCATTGCCTCCCCGTACCGAGTTCCCGGCTTGGGAAACTGACACGCCCGGGAAGCCGGGGCGCGAACCCCGGGTGAACGGAGGGCGCCCGATCCGAATCACCGGTCGGTGCCGCCTCAACTCGACTGGAACTGGTCGCCCGGGAGCTGGTTCGCACAGTCCACCTTCTCGATGTACGTCCAGCGGTCGCAGACGTCCATCCATCCCACCCACAACGGGGGGACCGATGTCCGCGAAACGTACGAGACACGCCGTACGCGTACCGCCAACGGCCCGGCGGCCAGCTTTTAAAGCGGTCTCTACGACCCGACCGGCTCCAGGAAGCCCTGCTCGACGAGAAGACGGATCTGGGCGGGCGTGCGGTCCCGCAGCAAGACGGGGTCCTCCCCCACCAGTTGGGCGATCGCGTCGAGAATCCGCCCGGCGCTCAGCGTCCCGTCGCACACACCGGCGAAGCCCGCGCCCACCGTGTCCACCTTGGTGGCCCGCCGCATCCCGCGCTGCTGGCGCAGCACGACATGCTCCGGGTCCTCGGCGCCCGGCAGCCCGACCTGCTCCTGCACGACCCCGTCCGCGAGCCTGAAGTGCCCGGCGAGCAGCGCGGCGTCGTCGTGCGCCCGCAGGAAGTCCTGCCGCGCGAAGAACTCCCGCACCGTCTCGCCAAGGGGCTGCTCGACGGGGTGCGGCCACTCCTCCACGGTCACGGACGGCTCGGCGGCACCTGATCCGGCACCGGCCTTGCGCAGCGTGATCCACCCGAATCCGACCGCGCGCGTCTTGCGGGCCTCGAACTCGTCGAGCCACGCGTCGTACCGAGCCGCGTACTCCTCCGGATCCGCCTGGTGGTCCCCTGCGTCCCGCAGCCACAACTCGGCGTACTGCGTGGTGTCCTGCACCTCGCGCTGCACGATCCACGCGTCGCACCCGCGCGGCACCCAGGAACGGAGCCGCTCGGTCCACTCCTCGCCGTCCACGTGCTGCCAGTTGGCGAGGAAGTGCGCGTACCCCCCTTCGTTCAACCGCTCCCCTGCCTGCTGAACGAGCGACCGGCACAGATCGTCCCCGCCCATCCCGCCGTCGCGGTAGGTGAGCCGCGCCCCCGGAGAGATCACGAAGGGGGGATTGGACACGATCAGGTCGTACGTCTCCTCGCCCACGGGTTCGAAGAGGGAGCCCTCCCGCAGGTCCGCCTCGGGTGCGCCGGACAGCGCCAGCGTGAGCCGCGTGATGTGCAGCGCCCGGGGGTTGAGATCAGTCGCGGTCACCCGGGTCGCGTGCTGTGCGGCGTGCAGCGCCTGGATCCCGGAGCCGGTACCGAGGTCGAGAGCGCCGGCCACCGGCGTGCGCACCGTGAGCCCGGCGAGCGTCGTGGACGCCCCGCCGACGCCGAGTACGACCCCTTCGTCATGGCTGCCGATGCCTCCGGCGCCGCCGACCGCGCACCCCAGGTCCGAGACGATGAACCAGTCCTCGCCACCCGGCCCGCCGTAGGGCCGCACGTCCACCGTCGCCTTCAGCGCACCCTCACCGTCCGCCGCTGACAGCCAACCGCTCTCCAGTAGAGGGCCGACCGGCAAAACGGCCGCCACGCGCGCGTGCGGCACGGAACGCTGCAGCAGGAAGAGCCGTACGAGCGTCTCCAGCGGCCCTTCGCCGCGGGTGGCCCGCAGCGCGGGCACGGTCTCGCTGCGGGCGAGCGCCGTGTAGGCAGGCGCCCCAAGGAGCTCGAGCAGCCCGTCAGCGGTGAAGTCGGCCGCCAGCAGGGCTTCCCGCAACTGGGCACAGACGTCGGCACGATCGGACGAGGGCAGGGGGGCGCTAGCGATACTCACCCCTTCATTGTGACCCGATATGGCCGCGCAGGCTGTGCCCACCACCGCCGGGCACGGCTGGACGCAACGCTGCCCCGGACGCCGGGGGTCTCCCCCAGGCTCCGGGGCAACAGGCAAAGAGGGGGCAACCCCTAGGCGGCGGAAGGCGTAGCGCTAGCGGACTTGCAGCTGTCTTGCTTGCCCATCGCCTTGCCGACCTCACCCTCCTGCAGCTTCTCAAGCGCCTCGTTGCCGCTCTTGCTGAGCTTGTCCAGCTCGCCCGCGACAGACTTCAGCCCGTCCGCGAAGTCCGCCTGGTTCTTGGTGTCCAGGCCGTCGACCTTCTTCTTCAGGTCGCCGTACGACTTGGAGATGGCGTTCAGTTCCTTGACCGCGTCGTCGGTCTTCTTCTGACCGCCGTCGACCGGCGGAGCGCCCGCCTTCTTCACCGCGGCGCCCATCGCCTTGTAGGCGTCGGACATGTCCTGGAACGCCTTGGAGTCGGTCTTCTGAACGTCCTCCGGCGAGCTGTTGTCCGAGGTCTCCTTCTGGATCGCGGCATTGGCGGAGGCGATCTTCTTCGACTGCGGCTGAACCGAGTCACAGACGTCCTTGGCCCAGGAGTCCAGCTTCTCGTTGCCGTCGTCGCTGCAGCCCGACAGCGCCAGTACCAGTACCGCACCGCCGGACAGTGCGGCTGCAAGCTTCTTGTTCACCGGATTGGTCCCTTCCATGGCTCTCGGCCCCGGAACTTACACGCCAACTGGGCTACAACCGCATGCCGGGGGTCCGGTACCACCCCTATTGAAGCCATTTGCACCAAGCGGAGAGCGCGAGAGAAGGCTCACGAGACATTCACCGGGCGCACGAAGGGCGGACGCCGCGTCAAGACGCGCCGCCCGCCCGTGTGTTGGGCAGAGTCTGACCCGGTGTTACGAAACCACGGCCGGGTCAGCCGAGTTACCTACCCGCTCCGCACCACCCTCCTCCGCGTCGCCCACGGCGATGCCTCGCCTCTTGGAGACGTACACCGCGCCGATGATGACCAGGATCGAGAGCACCGCGATCAGTGCCCGCACCCCGGGGCTCGCGTCGTCCCCGTAACTGAACTGGACGACCGCGGGCGCGATGAGCAGCGCCACCAGGTTCATCACCTTCAGGAGCGGGTTGATCGCCGGGCCCGCGGTGTCCTTGAACGGGTCACCGACGGTGTCACCGATCACCACCGCGGCGTGGGCCTCACTGCCCTTGCCGCCGTGGTGGCCGTCCTCGACGAGCTTCTTCGCGTTGTCCCAGGCACCGCCCGAGTTGGCGAGGAAGACCGCCATCAGCGTGCCCGTGCCGATCGCGCCCGCCAGGAACGAGCCGAGCGCGCCGACGCCGAGCGAGAAGCCGACCGCGATCGGCGTGAGCACGGCGAGCAGACCTGGCGTTGCCAGCTCGCGCAGCGCGTCCTTGGTGCAGATGTCGACGACGCGCCCGTACTCCGGTTCCTCGGAGTAGTCCATGATCCCGGGGTGCTCGCGGAACTGCCGCCGCACCTCGTAGACCACCGCTCCTGCCGACCTCGACACCGCGTTGATCGCTAGCCCCGAGAAGAGGAAGACGACCGCGGCGCCCAGGATCAGGCCGACCAGGTTGTTGGGCTGTGAGATGTCCATCACGAGGTTCATCGGGGCGCCGTCGCCCATTTTCTCGCCGACGTCCTTGGCCGCCGTCGCGATGGCGTCGCGATACGAGCCGAAGAGCGCCGCTGCCGCGAGGACGGCCGTGGCGATGGCGATGCCCTTGGTGATGGCCTTGGTGGTGTTGCCGACGGCGTCCAGGTCGGTGAGCACCTGCGCGCCGGCGCCCTCGACGTCACCGGACATCTCGGCGATGCCCTGCGCGTTGTCGGAGACCGGACCGAAGGTGTCCATGGCGACGATCACGCCGACCGTGGTGAGCAGGCCGGTTCCGGCGAGCGCCACCGCGAACAGGGCGAGCATGATCGACGTACCGCCGAGCAGGAACGCCCCGTACACGCCGAGCCCGATGAGGAGCGAGGTGTAGACGGCCGATTCGAGCCCGAGCGAGATTCCGGCCAGGACGACGGTGGCAGGGCCGGTGAGCGAGGTCTTGCCGATGTCCCTCACAGGACGCCGGTTCGTCTCGGTGAAGTAGCCGGTGAGCTGCTGGATCAGCGCGGCCATGACGATGCCGATCGCGACGGCGACGACCGCGAGGACTCGCGGATCGCCGTCGTGACCCGCGATCGCCGCGTCCGTGACGCCGTCCAGGTCGGCGTACGACGAGGGCAGGTAGACGTAGACCGCCACGGCCACGAGCACCAGCGAGATGATCGCGGAGATGAAGAATCCGCGGTTGATTGCGGTCATCCCGCTGCGGTCGGAGCGCCGTGGCGCCACCGCGAAGATCCCGATCATCGCCGTCACGACGCCGATCGCCGGAACGATCAGCGGGAAGGCGAGTCCGGAGTCGCCGAACGCGACCTTGCCGAGGATCAGCGCGGCGACCAGGGTCACCGCGTAGGACTCGAAGAGGTCGGCGGCCATTCCCGCGCAGTCGCCGACGTTGTCGCCCACGTTGTCGGCGATGGTCGCGGCATTCCTCGGGTCGTCCTCCGGAATGCCCTGCTCGACCTTGCCGACCAGGTCGGCGCCGACGTCGGCGGCCTTGGTGAAGATGCCGCCGCCCACACGCATGAACATCGCGATCAGCGCCGCCCCGAGGCCGAAGCCCTCGAGGACCTTCGGCGCGTCGGCCGCGTAGACGAGCACCACGCAGGAGGCGCCCAGAAGACCGAGCCCCACCGTGAACATGCCGACAACGCCGCCCGTGCGGAAAGCGATCTTCATGGCCTTGTGCGAAACGGCGGTGAGATCCTTTTCGGGTTCACCTTCCGCCGGCGTGGCCTCCCGTGCGGCTGCCGCCACACGAACATTGCTGCGTACGGCGAGCCACATACCGATATAGCCGGTGGTCGCCGAGAACACCGCACCGATCAAGAAGAAGATCGATCGGCCGGCACGCTGATTCCAGTCGTCTGCGGGCAGCAGCATGAGCAGGAAGAACACCACGACGGCGAAAACACCGAGAGTGCGCAGCTGCCTGCCGAGGTAGGCATTGGCGCCCTCCTGGATCGCCTTCGCGATCTTCTTCATGCTGTCGGTGCCCTCGTCGGCCGCGAGCACCTGGCGTACGAGCACCCAGGCGACCACGAGAGCCGCGACCGCGACGGCCGCGATGACCATCACGATGAGGCGGTTGTCGTCGGTCAGTACTGCGGCTGCGAAGGTTGAGGGGTGGTCAAACTGATGAGGGGTAGAAAGCCCCGCCATTCGTCCTCCTTGGCGCTTGGGCTGAGCTCAAGATGTGGACGGATTGTAGGTAGCGGAACCTGATCAAAACAGAGTGCCGCAAACGGAATTGGCGCGAGATTGCTCCCCAGCAAATGATCGCGACCACAGATTGACCCCGAAAGCGGTAATGCCCCAAAACCGTTGACGGAGGTCGACAGTCCCGAGGCAATTGACCGAGGCAATGATCAAAAAAGAAAAAGGCCCTGCTCCCGAGCCGGGAGCAAGACCTTGGTGTGGCGGGTGTGGCCGGTGTGGCGGGTGTGGCGGGGCAGAGCCGAAGCTCGCCGGATCAGAGAAGCGGCGCCGGGGTCGTCGGCCACGTCATCCGGATGAGACCGCCGCCCTCGCCCGCGGTGACCTCCACGTCATCCACGAGCCCGCTGATGACGGCGAGACCCATCTCGTCCTCACCCTCGGCATCCAGATCGTCGGCCGTACCGGCCCCGGAGCCGGGTGCCCGGTCGCCGGGAGTCGCGTGGGGGGCCTCGTCGCCGACCTCGATGGAGAACTGCTTCTCGTCCTCGATCAGGGCGACCCGCACCGGCGCCGAGACGCCGTTGCTCTGGTGCAGCCCGACGGCACGCGTGCAGGCCTCGCCGACAGCGAGTCTGACCTCGTCGAGAACGGCCTCGTCCACTCCGGCCCTGCGCGCGACCGCCGCGGCCACCAGCCGGGCGGTCCTGACGTGCTCGGGCAGCGCGCTGAAGCGGAGTTCAACGGTGGCCATGCATCCCCCTCGGACATACGCGCGTGCTGTCAGAGGGCCGGGCCGAGGGCCCGGTCCCCTGCTGTTCTGCCACCCCCGGGCCCGGCAAGCAGCCGACCCGGGGCATCCGGCTCTCAGTCGGTGGCCGCGACCGCTTCCTCGACCGAGGTGTGAATGGGGAACACCTTGGTCAGGCCGGTGATGCGGAAGATCTCCAAGATTCGCTCCTGGTTGCAGACCAGGCGCAGCGAGCCCTCATGGGCACGCACCCGCTTCAGGCCGCCGACCAGCACGCCGAGTCCGGTGGAGTCGAGGAAGTCCACGCCCTCCATGTCGACGACCAGGTGGAAACTGCCGTCGTTCACCAACTCGACCAACTGCTCGCGCAACTTGGGCGCGGTATATACATCGATTTCGCCACCGACCTCGACGACCGTACGATCGCCGACGGTACGGGTCGACAGGGACAGGTCCACGGATCCTCCAGCACCTTGCTATCGAGCGGTCATCCCTCGGGACACCTCGGCAGAGCCCCCAGGACGGATCGCCAGCCGCGATGGCATTCAATCACTTACAGGCAGGCGTGCACGACGCCTTGGGACCATTGTCCATCCCGCCAGTGACACACTCGGTGCCGATGGCCAACTTTTCTCCGCCGGGCGGACCCTCCACGGGCGCCCCGGTACGCACGTCTCCACGGACGGTCCTGGACCGGCTCACCGCGGGGCCGAGCCGTGCTTCGCGCGTCACTCATACGGAGCACTTGCCCCCGCGCGAGGCCCGGTATGCAGTCTGGCCTGATCGCATCCGTTCCGAGGTCGTCTCCGCGGTGCAGTCGGCCGGGATCGAGCACCCCTGGGCCCACCAGGCACTCGCCGCCGAGCACGCCCTGGACGGCGAGTCGGTCATCGTCGCCACCGGCACCGCATCGGGAAAGTCGCTGGCCTACCTCACCCCCGTCCTCTCGGCCCTGCTCGACGGCTCCGAGGCCCCGAACGGCCGCGGCACGACCGCGCTGTACCTGGCCCCCACGAAGGCCCTGGCGGCCGACCAGCGCCGCGCCGTTCGCGAGCTGGCGGCTCCGCTGGGCAACGCGATCCGCCCCGCCGTGTACGACGGCGACACCCCCGTCGAAGAACGCGAATGGGTACGCCAGTACGCCAACTACGTCCTGACCAACCCCGACATGCTGCACCGCGGGATACTCCCGTCCCACCCCCGCTGGTCCTCCTTCCTGCGCGCCCTGCGCTATGTCGTCATCGACGAGTGCCACACCTACCGCGGCGTCTTCGGCTCCCACGTCGCCCAGGTCCTGCGCCGACTGCGCCGCCTCTGCGCCCGCTACGACTCCGACCCCGTCTTCCTCCTCGCCTCCGCCACCTCGGCCGAGCCGGCCATCGCCGCGGAACGCCTCACCGGACTGCCCGTGAAGGAGGTCGCCGACGACGCCTCACCCCGCGGCGACCTCGTCTTCGCCCTCTGGGAACCCCCGCTCACCGAACTCCACGGCGAGAAGGGCGCCCCCGTCCGCCGCACCGCCACCGCCGAGACGGCGGACCTGCTGACCGACCTGACCGTCCAGGGCGTCCGCTCGGTCGCCTTCGTACGCTCCCGGCGCGGCGCCGAGCTGATCTCGGTGATCGCCCAGGAACGCCTCGCCGAGGTCGACCGCTCCCTCGCCCGCCGCGTGGCCGCCTACCGGGGCGGATATCTGCCCGAGGAGCGCCGCGCCCTGGAGCGGGCCCTGCACTCCGGAGAACTCCTCGGTCTCGCGGCCACCACCGCCCTCGAGCTCGGCGTGGACGTCTCCGGGCTGGACGCCGTGATCATCTCCGGCTACCCGGGGACCCGTGCCTCGCTCTGGCAGCAGGCGGGCCGCGCCGGACGCTCCGGGCAGGGCGCGCTGGCCATCCTCGTCGCCCGTGACGACCCGCTGGACACGTATCTCGTCCACCACCCCGAAGCGCTCTTCCAGCAGCCGGTGGAGTCCACGGTCCTCGACCCCGACAACCCGTACGTCCTCGCGCCCCACCTCTGCGCGGCCGCCGCGGAACTCCCCCTCACTGACGATGACTTGAAGCTCTTCGGCCCGGCCGCCGAGGAACTGCTCCCGCAACTGGAAGCCGCGAAGCTGCTGCGCCGCCGCACGAAGGCGTGGCACTGGACCCGCCGGGAGCGGGCCGCCGATCTCACCGACATCCGCGGCGAGGGCGGGAAGCCCATCCAGATCGTCGAGGAGGGCACGGGGCGGCTGCTCGGCACCGTCGACGAGTCCGCCGCGCACAGCGCCGTCCACGAGGGCGCGGTCCACCTCCACCAGGGCCGTACGTATCTCGTGCGCCGTCTGGACCTGGAGGACTCGGTCGCCCTGGTCGAGGAGGCCGGTCCGCCGTACTCCACGACCGCCCGCGACACCACGGCCATCTCCATCCTGGAAACGGACACCGAGATCCCCTGGGGCTCCGGCCGCCTCTGCTACGGCTCCGTCGAAGTCACCAACCAGGTCGTCTCCTTCCTGCGCCGCAAGCTCATCACCGGCGAGGTACTCGGCGAGACCAAGCTGGACCTGCCGCCCCGCACGCTGCGCACCCGCGCGGTCTGGTGGACGGTGACCGAGGACCAGCTGGACGCCGCCCGCGTCAATCCGGAGATCCTCGGCGGCGCCCTGCACGCCGCCGAGCACGCCTCCATCGGCATGCTGCCGCTCTTCGCGACCTGCGACCGCTGGGACATCGGCGGCGTCTCCGTGCCGCTGCATCCGGACACCCTCCTGCCGACCGTCTTCGTGTACGACGGCCACCCGGGCGGCGCGGGCTTCGCCGAGCGTGCCTTCCACACGGCCCGCGAGTGGCTCACCGCCACCCGCCAGGCCATCGCCTCCTGCGAGTGCGAGGCCGGCTGCCCCTCCTGCATCCAGTCCCCGAAGTGCGGCAACGGCAACGACCCCCTGCACAAACGCGGTGCGGTCCGCCTCCTCTCCACGCTGCTCAAGGACGCACCGGCCCCCTGAGGAGCATCTGACCACCGACGCGGGGCCGAAGCCCGTCCGCCCCGGCGCCGAGCGCCCCGCCCACACGCCGGGCCGCCGCCCGGCAGAACGCGCTGCCCTCACCTCGGGCTTCCGCCCAGCAGGCGCCACAGAGGGGCCTGACAGCCCTCCGGCAGCTCGTGCCGACCGGGTGTCCGCCCGCCACCCGGGGTGCGTCACAGCCGCCGCTCCCGGCGCCGGAGCGACCGGCCCCGCCGGGCCGGCCCGGGACCTGACCTCCGTCACGAACGGTCCGAAGCCCGCCTCCGCCGTGACGTCCGAGATCTCGCCGTGCACAGCGCACCGCACGATGCGCGTCCCCTGCGCCTCGGCCACCCGCCCGGCCTTGGCACACGCCCCGGAACGCCCCTCCATCCAGTGGTCCGCCGCCGCAAGCGCCGCCAAGTCGGCCGCCCCGCCCGCTCGATGACGGGCAACGATCACCTGCCCCATCGCGAGGACCGCGCCGCAGATCACGCACAGCACGGCCATCACGACGACGACCCACACCGTGGCGGCTCCCCGGTCCGACGCGGCCCCGGCAGTTCGGAACCCGGCCCGCCCCCTCACGTGCCCACCCCCACTGTTTCCTCGGCCAACGCCACCGCCTCCGACCGCAGCCGCAGTCCGAGCCCCAGCGCTCGTGGCCCCGGCGAGTCCGCCACGACCTCCACCCGCACCAGGTCGCCGTCCCGCCGCACGGCCACCGACGCACCGCGCGGCGCCGCCTGCCGAGCCG
>NZ_BAAAUG010000061.1:0-65985 GCF_039533825.1 Streptomyces rectiviolaceus | reverse complement strand
CCGCGCTGCTCCCGGGGCGGGCCACGGCCGGGAAGCCGACCGGCGCCGCACCGGCCGCGGCCGAGGAGCGCGTTCCGGCCGGCGTCTGAACCGGCTCCGCCCGTCTCGCACCCACGGTCCGTGGCCCCGCCCGAGCGGCGGGGCCACGGACCGTACCCTTGAGCACGTGCAGGAACTCCATGATGCCCCCCTCGCCCCGCTGACCACCTTCCGGCTCGGCGGTCCCGCGGCCCGTCTGATCACCGCGACGACCGACGCCGAGGTGATCGCCGCCGTCCGCGAAGCCGACGACTCCGGGACCCCGTTGCTGCTCATCGGCGGCGGTTCGAACCTGGTCATCGGAGACAAGGGCTTCGACGGCACCGCTCTGCGCATCGCCACGAAGGGCTTCGAACTCGACGGTACGAAGCTCGAGTTGGCGGCCGGTGAAGTGTGGACCGACGCCGTGGCCCGCGTCGTGGAGGCCGGTCTCGCGGGCATCGAGTGCCTCGCAGGGATCCCCGGCTCCGCGGGCGCGACGCCGATCCAGAACGTGGGGGCGTACGGCCAGGAGGTCTCGTCGACCATCACCGAAGTGATCGCGTACGACAGGAAGACCCACGAGACGGTCACCGTCGCGAACGCCGAGTGCGACTTCTCGTACCGCCACAGCCGCTTCAAGGCCGACCCCGACCGCTTCGTGGTGCTGCGGGTCCGCTTCGTGCTCGAGGACGCCCAGGGGATGAGCGCCCCCCTCAAGTACCCGGAGACGGCCCGCACGCTCGGCGTGAACGCGGGCGACCGGGTTCCGGCGGCCGTCGCCCGCGAGACCGTCCTGAAGCTGCGCGCGGGCAAGGGCATGGTGCTCGACCCCGAGGACCACGACAGCTGGTCGGCCGGATCCTTCTTCACCAACCCGATCCTCACCGAGGAGGAGTTCGCCGCCTTCCACGCGCGCGTGGTGGACCGTCTCGGCCCGGACGTGGCGCCCCCCGCCTTCCCGACGGACGACGGCCGTGTGAAGACCTCCGCCGCCTGGCTCATCGACAAGGCGGGCTTCACCAAGGGCTACGGAGAGGGCCGGGCCCGCATCTCCACCAAGCACACCCTCGCCCTCACCAACCGCGGCGGCGCGACCACGGAGGACCTGCTGGCCCTCGCCCGCGAGGTCGTCGCCGGAGTACGGAACGCCTTCGGGGTCACGCTGGTCAATGAGCCGGTGACGGTGGGCGTCAGCCTCTGAGAAATCAGGCGACCAGAGGACGACAGGCGGCTAGTAGATACCAGGCGGCTAGTAGGCGACGCCCACGCCCCGCTTCACCGTCGACAGGTCGTCGATCGCCGCCAGCATCGCGTGCGCCACATCGGCCCTCCCGATGAACCGCCCGCTGACCGGCGTGCCCCCGACGACCTTGCGGTAGACGCCCGTCGCCGGCTTGTCCTGCAGCCTCGGCGGGCGCACGGACGTCCAGTCCGTCGCGCTGCTCGCCAGCTCGGCCTCCATGGTCCGCAGGTCGTCGTACACGGGCTTGAAGATCTTGCCGACCAGGGATCCCACGATCCAGTCGACCGCAGGCAGGCGCTCGGCAGGAGGGCCGACCGGCGCCGCGCTCACCACCACCAGCCTGCGCACCCCCTCGGCTTCCATCGCGTGCACCACCGAGCGCGTGAGCGCGGCCGCGATCCCCGCGTCCGCCCTGCTGCGCGCCCCGAGCCCCGAGAGGACCGCGTCCCGCCCGGCCACCGCCGCCCGCAGCGCCTCCGGGTCGGCCAGGCCGGCCCGGAACACCTCCAGGCCCGCTCCCGCCGCACTCAGCCGTGAAGGGTCACGCACGACGGCCGTGACCTCGTGCCCCGCCGCGAGCGCCTGACGGACGATCTCCCCGCCGACACCGCCGGTCGCACCGAACACCGTGAGCCTCATTGCGCGCCCTCCCCAGGTGGGTAAGTATTCACTCACCCCTAGAGTGAGTATGCGCTCACCCCTTCGTCAAGCTTGGTTGGACGGCACATGCAGCAGAAGCCCACCCGGGCCCGCATCCTCGACGCGGCCCACGACCTCATGCTCACCATCGGCCTCGCACGTGCCACCACCAAGGAGATCGCCAAGGCGGCGGGCTGCTCCGAAGCGGCGCTCTACAAGCACTTCGCGAGCAAGGAGGAGCTGTTCGTCGGCGTCCTCCAGGAGCGGCTGCCCCGCCTCGGCCCGCTCCTGCACCGCCTCGCCGAGGACCCGGGGGAGCGCTCCGTGGAGGAGAACCTCGCCGAGATCGCCCGACTGGCCAGCCACTTCTACGCCCAGAGCTTCCCGATCGCCGCGTCCCTGTACGCCGAGACCAAGCTCAAGCGCCGCCACGCAGACTCCATGCAGGAGATGGGCACGGGCCCGCACATGCCCATCGAGGCCCTGGACGCCTACCTCAGAGCCGAACGCGACGCCGGCCGCATCGACCCCCGGGCCGACACCTTCGCGGCCGCCTCGCTCCTCCTGGGCGCCTGCGCCCAGCGCGCCTTCGCCTACGACTCCACGATCGGCAAGCAACCCCCGCAGCCCGTCGACGAGTTCGCCGCCGCCCTCGCCAGGACCCTCCTCGCGGGCATCAGCCGCTGAGCCACTCCTCGATCCCCGACAGCAGCTTCCGCTGTACGTCGACGGGGGCCGCCGAGCCGCGCACCGACTGCCGGGCGAGCTCGGCCAGGTCGCTGTCGTCGAAGGCGTGGTGCTTGCGCGCGATCTCGTACTGCGCCGCGAGCCGCGACCCGAAGAGCAGCGGGTCGTCGGCCCCGAGGGCCATCGGCACCCCGGCGTCGTACAAGGTCCGCAGCGGCACGTCCTCGGGCTTTTCGTAGACCCCGAGCGCCACGTTGGACGCCGGACAGACCTCGCAGGTCACGCCGCGCTCGGCGAGCCGCTTCAGGAGCCGCGGGTCCTCAGCGGCCCGCACCCCGTGCCCGATCCGCCCCGCGTGCAGATCGTCCAGGCAGTCCCGCACCGAGGCGGGCCCGCTGAGCTCACCGCCGTGCGGCGCCGCGAGCAGGCCGCCGTCGCGCGCGATGGCGAAGGCCCGGTCGAAGTCCCGTGCGAAGCCCCTGCGTTCGTCGTTGGAGAGCCCGAAGCCGACGATGCCGCGCTCGGCGTACCGCACCGCGAGCCGGGCCAGCGTGCGGGCGTCCAGAGGGTGCTTCATGCGGTTCGCGGCGACGAGCACGCGCATACCGAGGCCGGTGTCCCGCGAGGCGCTCTCAACGGCGTCCAGGATGATTTCCAGGGCCGGGATGAGCCCACCGAGCCGCGGCGCGTACGACGTCGGGTCGACCTGGATCTCCAGCCACCCCGACCCGTCCCGCAGATCCTCCTCCGCGGCCTCCCGCACCAGGCGCTGGATGTCCTCGGGCTCCCGCAGGCAGGACCGCGCCATGTCATAGAGCCGCTGGAAGCGGAACCACCCGCGCTCATCGGTCGCCCGCAGCTGCGGAGGCTCACCGCCGGTCAGCGCCGGGGGCAGCCGCACCCCGTACTTGTCGGCCAGCTCCAGCAGGGTCGTGGGCCGCATCGACCCGGTGAAGTGCAGATGCAGATGGGCCTTCGGCAGCTCTCTTACGTCACGTACACGCTCCATTCCAGGATCTTGCCGTACGTAGACGGAGTCCCGATAGCCACTTTCCCCTTCGTGCACATCCCCGAACGAAGAAACGGGCCGCCTCCCCGAGGTGGGGAGACGGCCCGCACGCGCGCGTGGGTCACCACATACCGAAAACGGGACGTGAGGTGACCGTCAGTCGCGGGCCTCGGCCAGCAGCTTCTGGAGCCGCGAGACGCCCTCGACGAGGTCCTCGTCACCCAGGGCGTACGAAAGGCGCAGGTAACCAGGCGTCCCGAAGGCCTCGCCCGGAACGACCGCGACCTCGGCCTCTTCCAGGATGAGCGCGGCGAGCTCCACGGAGTCCTGCGGGCGCTTACCGCGGATCTCCTTGCCGATGAGGCCCTTCACCGAGGGGTACGCGTAGAAGGCGCCCTCAGGCTCGGGGCAGAGCACGCCGTCGATGTCGTTCAGCATCCGCACGATGGTCTTGCGCCGCCGGTCGAAGGCCACGCGCATCTTCTCGACGGCGGTCAGATCGCCGGACACGGCCGCGATGGCCGCCACCTGCGCGACGTTGGAGACGTTCGACGTGGCGTGCGACTGAAGGTTCGTCGCGGCCTTCACCACGTCCTTCGGGCCGACGATCCACCCCACGCGCCAGCCGGTCATCGCGTACGTCTTGGCCACTCCGTTGACCACGATGCACTTGTCGCGCAGCTCGGGCAGGATCGCCGGGAGCGAGGTGAACTTCGCGTCTCCGTAGACGAGGTGTTCGTAGATCTCGTCGGTCATCACCCACAGACCGTGCTCGACGGCCCAGCGGCCGATCGCCTCGGCGTCGGCCTCGCTGTAGACGGCGCCCGTCGGGTTGGACGGTGACACGAAGAGGACGACCTTCGTCCGCTCCGTGCGCGCGGCCTCAAGCTGCTCCACCGAGACGCGGTAGCCCGTGGTCTCGTCGGCGACGACCTCGACCGGCACGCCGCCCGCGAGACGGATCGACTCCGGGTACGTCGTCCAGTAGGGAGCCGGGACGATGACCTCGTCGCCCGGGTCGAGGATCGCGGCGAACGCCTGGTAGATCGCCTGCTTGCCGCCGTTGGTCACCAGGATCTGCGAGGCGTCGACCTCGTAGCCGGAGTCGCGCAGCGTCTTCGCGGCGATCGCGGCCTTGAGCTCGGGCAGCCCGCCGGCCGGGGTGTAGCGGTGGTACTTCGGGTTCTTGCAGGCCTCGACGGCGGCTTCGACGATGTAGTCGGGCGTCGGGAAGTCGGGCTCACCCGCGCCGAACCCGATCACCGGCCGTCCGGCGGCCTTGAGGGCCTTCGCCTTGGCGTCGACGGCGAGGGTCGCGGACTCGGAGATCGCGCCGATGCGGGCGGAGACCCGGCGCTCGGTGGGAGAATTGGAGGCGCTCATCACCCCATCGTTCCAGACCCGAAACACCCCCGGCACACAGGTTTCGGTGTTTGCCGGGACCCCGCCGGAACTGATTCTGTTCGACGGAGGGCCGTGAAGCACGTACACTCACTGCTCGTTGGCCCTCAGCGGCCGCACCTTCCCATCGCACTCTGTGCACTCGGGTGGATGCGGTAGGTTGGGGGAAATCAAAGGGTCGTAGCTCAATTGGTAGAGCACTGGTCTCCAAAACCAGCGGTTGGGGGTTCAAGTCCCTCCGGCCCTGCTACACACTCCTCTCGGATGTGTGCGCATGTACGTACTGCATTGCACCGCCGTGCGGCTCATACCGGGCGCGGCACGGCCACGACCCGGAATCAGGTGAGGACGAGTGACGGACGCCGTGGGCTCCATCGACATGCCTGATGCCCAGGACGAGGCGCCGGAGTCCAAGAAGAAGGCCCGCAAGGGCGGCAAGCGCGGCAAGAAGGGCCCCTTCGGCCGTCTCGCGCTCTTCTACCGCCAGATCGTCGCGGAACTCCGCAAGGTCGTCTGGCCGACTCGCAGTCAGCTCACGACGTACACCTCCGTGGTGATTGTCTTCGTCGTCATCATGATCGGCCTCGTGACCGTGATTGACTATGGGTTCAACCAGGCCGTCAAGTACGTCTTCGGCTGAGCCGATGGCTGAGTCGAGAGCGAAGGGCGCCGTACCCGGCGCCCGTTTCGCGCGTTCCACCCCTCTGTATCCAGGAAGAAGCAGCCACCGTGTCTGACCCGAACCTGAACGACGCCGTTGAGCCGCGCGTGGATTCCGAGGAGTCCGTGGAGGACCAGCTCGACATCGTCGAGGCGGCGGATGCCGAGGACCCGGACCAGGCCGAGGCTGCTGACGCCGCCGCGGGCGTACCCGCCGAAGAGTCCGCCCTGCACGTCGAGAGCGACGTGGAGACCGCTGAGGACGCCGAGGCCGGCGAGATCAGCGAGGCCGACGACGAAGCCGCCGTCGAGTCCGACGAGGACGGCGAGACCGCCGCCGAGGACGAGACCGAAGAGGCCGCTGAGTCCGCAGAGGACGAGGAGGAGGCCGAGCCGGTCGACCCGATCGTGGCCCTGCGCGAAGAGCTCCGCACGCTCCCCGGTGAGTGGTACGTCATCCACACGTACGCCGGTTACGAGAACCGCGTGAAGACCAACCTCGAGCAGCGTGCAGTCTCGCTGAACGTCGAGGACTTCATCTTCCAGGCCGAGGTGCCGCAGGAAGAGGTCGCGCAGATCAAGAACGGCGAGCGCAAGACCGTCCGTCAGAACAAGCTCCCGGGATACGTCCTGGTGCGCATGGACCTGACGAACGAGTCCTGGGGCGTCGTCCGCAACACCCCCGGTGTCACCGGCTTCGTGGGCAACGCCTACGACCCGTACCCCCTGACCCTGGACGAGATCGTCAAGATGCTCGCTCCTGAGGCCGAGGAGAAGGCGGCCCGCGAGGCCGCCGAGGCCGAGGGCAAGCCGGCTCCGTCCCGCAAGGTCGAGGTCCAGGTTCTTGACTTCGAGGTCGGCGACTCGGTCACCGTCACCGACGGCCCGTTCGCGACGCTGCAGGCGACGATCAACGAGATCAACGCCGACTCGAAGAAGGTCAAGGGTCTCGTCGAGATCTTCGGCCGCGAGACCCCGGTCGAGCTCAGCTTCGACCAGATCCAGAAGAACTAGCCTCCGCGGCTTCCTCTGGAACATACGCCTCCGACCAGGTCAGACGGGCTCTCAAAGCCTGTCTGACCTGCTCGGTTTTTGGCCGCGCGACTATACCCGTTATCGTGGTGCGGTATGCCTCCATCCGGATGACTGGATGGTGGCTGGAAACTCTCACTAGGACCCGGAGAGAGCAATGCCTCCCAAGAAGAAGAAGGTCACGGGGCTTATCAAGCTCCAGATCCAGGCCGGCGCAGCCAACCCGGCCCCGCCGGTCGGCCCCGCGCTGGGCCAGCACGGCGTCAACATCATGGAGTTCTGCAAGGCCTACAACGCCGCGACCGAGTCGCAGCGTGGCTGGGTCATCCCGGTGGAGATCACGGTCTACGAAGACCGCTCCTTCACCTTCGTGACCAAGACTCCGCCGGCCGCCAAGATGATCCTCAAGGCCGCGGGTGTCGAGAAGGGCTCCGGCGAGCCGCACAAGACCAAGGTCGCCAAGATCACTGAGGCGCAGGTCCGCGAGATCGCCACCACCAAGATGGAAGACCTCAACGCCAACGACCTGGACGCCGCGTCGAAGATCATCGCCGGCACCGCCCGTTCCATGGGCATCACGGTCGAGGGCTAAGAGCTTTCCCCGTCTGACCTTTCTCAGTGGTAGGGCCAAGCGCTGGTCCGCACCACGACTCCACACCTGAAACCACCAGGAGCAGAAGTGAAGCGCAGCAAGACTCTCCGCGCTGCGGACGCCAAGATCGACCGGGACAAGCTCTACGCCCCGCTCGAGGCCGTCCGTCTCGCCAAGGAGACCTCCGCGACCAAGTTCGACGGCACCGTCGAGGTCGCCTTCCGCCTGGGTGTCGACCCGCGCAAGGCCGACCAGATGGTCCGTGGCACCGTGAACCTCCCGCACGGCACCGGCAAGACCGCCCGGGTCCTGGTCTTCGCGACCGGTGACCGTGCTGCGGCCGCGGAAGCCGCTGGGGCCGACATCGTCGGCGCCGACGAGCTCATCGACGAGGTCGCCAAGGGTCGCCTGGACTTCGACGCCGTCGTCGCCACTCCGGACCTCATGGGCAAGGTCGGCCGCCTCGGCCGCGTGCTCGGTCCGCGTGGTCTGATGCCGAACCCGAAGACCGGCACCGTGACCCCCGATGTCGTGAAGGCTGTCAACGACATCAAGGGCGGCAAGATCGAGTTCCGCGTCGACAAGCACTCGAACCTGCACTTCATCATCGGCAAGGTCTCCTTCGACGAGACCAAGCTGGTGGAGAACTACGCCGCGGCGCTGGAGGAGATCCTCCGTCTGAAGCCGTCGGCCGCCAAGGGTCGCTACATCAAGAAGGCCGCGCTGGCCACCACGATGGGCCCCGGCATTCCGCTGGACAGCAACCGCACCCGTAACCTCCTCACCGAGGAGGACCCGGCCGCCGTCTGAATCTGACGGCAGTCGCGTCGCGTACGCGTTTGTGACGACGGGCCCCGCAACCTTTCGAGGTGCGGGGCCCGTCCTCGTATGCGTGCATGTCCGCCAGGCTGTCGGGGGACTGCGCTAGCGTGCGGGATTCACACGAGTACAAGGGGTGGGATGTCATGAACAGCACGACCATGCGACGCGCGGGCCTGTCGATCGCGGTGGCCGCGGCGCTGACCGGGGTCGCGGCCTGTGGCTCCTCCGGCGGCGAAGGTGACGCGAAGGGCAAGAAGAAGGGCTCCGTGGCCCTCAGCCCGATAGCCGCCCTGCGCACCATCGAGGACAAGACAGACAACGCCGACTCGGCCAAGATCGACGGCAAGACGGTCATGGGCACCCAGATGTCGATGGACATGAAGGGCGTCATGGGCTGGAAGGACGGTGTGACCGGCGAGGTGACGGCGACCCTCACCGGCGGCACCGCGGCCGACCAGATGGAACAGCTCGGCCAGTCCACGATCGACTACCGCTACCTGCCCGACGCGTACTACGCCAACATGGGCGACAAGTTCGCGTCCCAGTCCGGCGGCAAGCACTGGATCGAGTACGACTACGCCACGCTGGCCGAGATGGGCGGCGCCGCGGGCGAGGCCTTCAAGGACCAGATGCAGAACACCACGCCCAACCAGTCGGTGAAGATGCTCCTCGCGTCCGGCGACGTGAAGCGCGTGGGCGAGGACAGCGTCCGGGGCACGAAGGCGACCCACTACTCGGGGACCGTCGACGTCGCGGACCTCACCGGCAAGAACGCGGACCTCGACGCCGAGCAGATGGCCGAGCTGAAGAAGCAGTTCAAGCAGGCCGGCATGAGCACCGAGACGATCGACATCTGGGTCAACGGCGACGACCTGCTGGTCAAGAAGACCGAGAAGGCCGACATGAAGACCGGCTCCTTCTCCCAGACCGTCTACTACAGCGATTACGGCACCCCGGTCTCTGCAGAGAAGCCCCCGGCCTCGGACACCATGAGCTTCAAGGACCTCATGAACCAGCAGCCGCAGGCCTGATCTCGACCGTCGGGTATTCTCGCCGGACCGAATTGTGTCGATCATGTGTTCCTAGGGGTGGGGTCATGACTGTAAAGAGAATGGCGGGCGCCGTGCTCGCCACCGCGCTGCTGTGTACCGGTGCGGTGGCCTGTGGAGGCTCCGACGACGACAAGAAGGCCAATGGGACGGGCTCGGGGGAGACCCAGTCCCGGTCGCAGGTGACCGAGGTCATCACGGCGGCGTACGAGAAGACCGCGAAGGCCAAGTCGGCCAAGGTCGAGATGACGATGACGGCGCCGAAGTCGATGGGCGGCGGCTCCGGTGACATGAAGATGTCCGGCGTCATGGGCTGGGACCCGACCGTCATGGATATGACGATGTCGGGCTCGGCGCTCACGGACGGCGACCCGGAGGCTCCGGAGAAGATCCGGATGCTCTGGCTCGACAACGTGATGTACATGGACATGGGGGCTGTCGCCGCCAAGGACATGGACGGCAAACAGTGGGTCAAGATGGACTTGAACACCATCGCGGAGCAGGTCGGTGACGAGAAGGCCGCCAAGCAGCTGACCGGCGGCCTGGACAGCATGAACCAGGACCCGGCGCAGCAGCTCGCGATGCTCCTGGACTCGCCCAACCTGAAGCACGCCGGTCCGGCCAAGGTCGACGGCGTTCAGACCCAGCGCTACAAGGGCCGGCTCTCCGTCAAGGAAATGATGGAGTCCAACAAGGGCCTCGACGAGATGCTCGGCAAGAGCGAGCGCGAGGAGCTGCTCAAGAGCATCGAGAAGTCGGGGATCAAGGGGTACGACACCGAGGTCTGGGTCAACGAGGACGACTACCCCGTCCGCATGGACATCGACATCAAGTCCCCCGAGGGCACGATGAAGACGTCCCAGAAGTTCACCGAGTACGGCGCGGCCGCCAAGGTGACGCCGCCGCCGGCCGGCAAGACCTTCGACCTGATGGACATGTTCAAGGAGCTGGAAGGTCTCGGGAAGCCGGACGCCGACAGCGGCGTCTGACAGCGGCTCTCAGCCGATTTGCTTGACGCGAACCCGTTCGCGTACTCTTCCACAGAAGCCAAAGACCGCTGGTCGTTGCCGTGTGCTCGCAAGAGTGTGCGGTGGCCGAAGGATCCGCTGAAATTGCGGACGACCCGCGTAGGTGACTGTGGAAGTGAGTGCTCCCGGACGGGATTCCGTCAGGTCGAGCTCATGCCCCGGCGCCTGCGCCGGGGCGTTTTGTTTTGTCAGCCCCTTTTGAGCGGTCCTCATCACCCGGAAGGAGGCCGACGCTCTATGCCGACGCCCGACAAGGCTGCCGCGGTAGCCGAGCTCACGGACAAGTTCCGCAGCTCGAACGCCGCCGTGCTGACCGAGTACCGGGGTCTCACCGTGGCCCAGCTCAAGCAGCTGCGCCGTTCCCTCGGTGAGAACTCCGAGTACGCCGTGGTGAAGAACACGCTGACCAAGATCGCGGCCAACGAGGCCGGGATCAACCAGCTCGACGACCTGTTCTCGGGTCCGACCGCTGTTGCCTTCGTCACCGGTGACCCGGTGGTGTCGGCGAAGGGTCTTCGTGACTTCGCCAAGGACAACCCCAACCTCATCATCAAGGGCGGTGTCCTTGACGGTAAGGCGCTGTCCGCCGATGAGATCAAGAAGCTCGCGGACCTCGAGTCCCGCGAGGTTCTGCTCGCCAAGCTGGCCGGCGCGCTGAAGGGCAAGCAGACGCAGACTGCGCAGCTCTTCCAGGCTCTGCCGTCGAAGTTCGTCCGCACCGCGGAAGCACTTCGTGCCAAGAAGGCCGAGCAGGGCGGTGCCGAGTAATTCGGCTCGCGCATTGATCGTTGCCCGCTAGGGCGACGGTCGCAGCGGGCCAAACGTACGCCCGCCTTCATGTACACCCGGCACCAGCCGAAATAGTGGAAGGATCGCCCATCATGGCGAAGCTCAGCCAGGAAGACCTGCTTGCTCAGTTCGAGGAGCTCACCCTCATCGAGCTCTCCGAGTTCGTGAAGGCCTTCGAGGAGAAGTTCGACGTCACCGCCGCCGCCGCGGTCGCCGCTGCCCCGGCCGGCCCGGGCGCCGTTGCCGAGGCCGTCGAGGAGCAGGACGAGTTCGACGTCGTCCTCACCGGCGCCGGCGAGAAGAAGATCCAGGTCATCAAGGTCGTGCGTGAGCTCACCTCGCTCGGCCTGAAGGAGGCCAAGGACCTCGTCGACGGCACCCCGAAGCCGGTCCTCGAGAAGGTCGCCAAGGAGGCCGCCGAGAAGGCTGCCGAGTCCCTCAAGGCTGCCGGCGCCTCCGTCGAGGTCAAGTAACCTCGCGAGTCGTCTGACTCCTTTTGAGCGTCGCTCAGGCGACGCCTGCCAAGGGCGATCACCCATCTGGGTGGTCGCCCTTCGGCGTTCTCCGGCGCACCCCGACGGCTGCCTTGCGTAGCTTGCCGCGACGAGTATGGTGATCTTCGTCGTGCCTCGGAACGGCCGTGACGGTGACGATCGAGAGCCAAGTCGGGGCAGGGGGGCCTTGACGAACTGCACGCAGCGCGCAATTCTCAGGACGCGTCGTCACAACGATCCGGATCCGAGGCATGGATCGGCGGCGAAGAGGGCAGTATCGATGTGCATCGAGGGCGTGGCTTGCAGCAGGGGTTGAGAACAACGAGGGTCTTCAAAAACCCGCACTGGACATCAGTGGGCCTAGTGGCTACACTGACCCTTTGCGCTGCCTGTTAGCTGCCTCCTGCCCGTCACCAGGGGCATGCCCATGCTTGAGCACTGTGGATCGAAACTCCCCTGACCGGGGAATTCTGCCTCTGTGTCCAGCCTGGGACCGGTACGCGCGTAGTGAGTCCGAGCCCTCGGAAGGACCCCCTCTTGGCCGCCTCGCGCACTGCCTCGACCGCGAATACGAACAACGGCGCCAGCACCGCCCCGCTGCGCATTTCCTTTGCAAAGATCAAGGAGCCCCTCGAGGTTCCGAACCTTCTTGCGCTGCAGACCGAGAGCTTTGACTGGCTGCTCGGCAATGAAGCGTGGAAGGCTCGTGTCGAGGCGGCTCTGGACAGCGGACAGGACGTCCCCACCAAGTCCGGTCTGGAAGAGATCTTCGAGGAGATCTCTCCGATCGAGGACTTCTCTGGGTCGATGTCCTTGACGTTCCGCGACCACCGTTTTGAGCCTCCGAAGAACTCCATCGACGAGTGCAAGGAGCGCGACTTCACGTTCGCCGCCCCGCTCTTCGTCACTGCCGAGTTCACCAACAACGAGACCGGCGAGATCAAGTCCCAGACGGTCTTCATGGGCGATTTCCCGCTCATGACGAACAAGGGCACCTTCGTCATCAACGGCACCGAGCGTGTCGTCGTGTCGCAGCTGGTCCGTTCGCCGGGTGTCTACTTCGATTCCTCGATCGACAAGACGTCCGACAAGGACATCTTCTCCGCCAAGATCATCCCGTCCCGGGGTGCCTGGCTGGAGATGGAGATCGACAAGCGCGACATGGTCGGTGTGCGCATCGACCGCAAGCGCAAGCAGTCGGTCACCGTTCTGCTCAAGGCTCTCGGTTGGACGACCGAGCAGATCCTTGAGGAGTTCGGCGAGTACGAGTCCATGCGCGCCACCCTGGAGAAGGACCACACCCAGGGCCAGGACGACGCGCTGCTCGACATCTACCGCAAGCTCCGTCCGGGCGAGCCGCCGACGCGCGAGGCTGCTCAGACGCTGCTTGAGAACCTCTACTTCAACCCCAAGCGCTACGACCTCGCGAAGGTCGGCCGCTACAAGGTCAACAAGAAGCTGGGTGCGGACGCTCCGCTCGACGCGGGCATCCTCACGGTCGAGGACATCATCGCCTCGATCAAGTACCTGGTGAAGCTGCACGCCGGTGAGACCGAGACCGTTGGTGACAGCGGTACGTCGATCGTCGTCGAGACCGACGACATCGACCACTTCGGCAACCGTCGTCTGCGCAACGTCGGCGAGCTCATCCAGAACCAGGTCCGCACGGGTCTGGCTCGTATGGAGCGCGTCGTGCGTGAGCGCATGACGACCCAGGACGTCGAGGCGATCACGCCGCAGACCCTGATCAACATCCGGCCGGTCGTCGCCTCCATCAAGGAGTTCTTCGGCACCAGCCAGCTGTCGCAGTTCATGGACCAGAACAACCCGCTGTCGGGTCTCACCCACAAGCGCCGTCTTTCGGCGCTTGGCCCGGGTGGTCTCTCCCGTGAGCGGGCCGGCTTCGAGGTCCGTGACGTGCACCCGTCTCACTACGGCCGTATGTGCCCGATTGAGACTCCTGAAGGCCCGAACATCGGTCTGATCGGTTCGCTCGCCTCGTACGGCCGCGTCAACGCGTTCGGCTTCGTCGAGACGCCGTACCGCAAGGTCGTCGAGGGCGTCGTCACCGACGACGTCGACTACCTCACGGCCGACGAAGAGGACCGCTTCGTTATCGCCCAGGCCAACGCCGTGCTGGGTGAGGACATGCGCTTCACCGAGTCGCGCGTCCTGGTCCGCCGTCGTGGCGGCGAGATCGACTACATCCCCGGCGACGACGTCGACTACATGGACGTCTCGCCGCGCCAGATGGTGTCGGTCGCGACCGCGATGATCCCGTTCCTCGAGCACGACGACGCCAACCGTGCCCTCATGGGCGCGAACATGATGCGTCAGGCCGTGCCGCTGATCACCGCCGAGGCTCCCCTCGTCGGCACCGGCATGGAGTACCGCTGTGCGGTCGACGCCGGTGACGTGATCAAGGCCGAGAAGGCGGGTGTGGTCCAGGAGGTTTCCGCGGACTACGTCACGGTCACGAACGACGACGGCACGTACACCACGTACCGCATCGCCAAGTTCTCCCGGTCGAACCAGGGCACCTCGGTCAACCAGAAGGTTGTCGTCGACGAGGGCGCCCGCGTGATCGAGGGCCAGGTTCTGGCCGACGGTCCCGCGACCGAAGAGGGCGAGATGGCCCTCGGCAAGAACCTGCTCGTCGCGTTCATGCCCTGGGAAGGTCACAACTACGAGGACGCGATCATCCTGTCGCAGCGCCTCGTGCAGGACGACGTCCTCTCCTCGATCCACATCGAGGAGCACGAGGTCGACGCCCGTGACACCAAGCTGGGCCCGGAGGAGATCACCCGGGACATCCCGAACGTCTCCGAAGAGGTCCTCGCCGACCTCGACGAGCGCGGCATCATCCGTATCGGTGCCGAGGTCGTCGCCGGCGACATCCTCGTCGGCAAGGTCACGCCCAAGGGTGAGACCGAGCTGACCCCCGAGGAGCGCCTGCTCCGCGCGATCTTCGGTGAGAAGGCGCGCGAGGTGCGCGACACCTCGCTGAAGGTGCCGCACGGTGAGATCGGCAAGGTCATCGGCGTACGCGTCTTCGACCGTGAAGAGGGCGACGAGCTGCCGCCGGGCGTGAACCAGCTGGTTCGTGTCTACGTGGCGCAGAAGCGCAAGATCACGGACGGCGACAAGCTGGCCGGTCGTCACGGAAACAAGGGCGTCATCTCCAAGATCCTTCCGATCGAGGACATGCCCTTCCTTGAGGACGGCACGCCCGTCGACATCATCCTCAACCCGCTGGGTGTCCCGTCCCGAATGAACCCGGGTCAGGTCCTGGAGATCCACCTCGGCTGGCTCGCCAGCCAGGGCTGGGACGTCTCCGGTCTCAGCGAGGAGTGGGCGCAGAGCCTGCAGCGCATCGGCGCCGACCAGGTCGCCCCGCGGACGAACGTCGCGACTCCGGTCTTCGACGGCGCCCGCGAGGACGAGCTGACCGGCCTCCTCGAGCACACCGTCCCGAACCGCGACGGCGACCGCATGGTCATGCCGTCCGGCAAGGCGCGGCTGTTCGACGGACGCTCCGGCGAGCCGTTCCCGGACCCGATCTCGATCGGGTACATGTACATCCTCAAGCTGCACCACCTGGTCGACGACAAGCTCCACGCTCGCTCGACCGGTCCGTACTCCATGATCACCCAGCAGCCGCTGGGTGGTAAGGCTCAGTTCGGTGGCCAGCGCTTCGGTGAGATGGAGGTGTGGGCGCTTGAGGCTTATGGCGCCGCTTACGCCCTCCAGGAGCTGCTGACGATCAAGTCCGACGACGTGACCGGCCGCGTGAAGGTCTACGAGGCCATCGTCAAGGGCGAGAACATTCCCGAGCCCGGCATTCCCGAGTCCTTCAAGGTGCTCATCAAGGAAATGCAGTCGCTCTGTCTCAACGTGGAGGTGCTGTCCTCGGACGGCATGTCCATCGAGATGCGCGATACCGACGAGGACGTCTTCCGCGCGGCGGAGGAGCTCGGTATCGACCTGTCCCGGCGCGAGCCGAGCAGCGTCGAAGAGGTCTGACGGGTTGGCCGGCCGGATCTCGTATCCGGCCGGCTCTCCCCGGACCCGTTCAGACCATGATTGAGACACGACCCCGAAAGAGGGATTGACGACAAAGTGCTCGACGTCAACTTCTTCGACGAGCTGCGGATCGGCCTTGCCACCGCGGACGACATCCGACAGTGGTCCCACGGCGAGGTCAAGAAGCCGGAGACCATCAACTACCGCACGCTCAAGCCCGAAAAGGACGGACTCTTCTGCGAGAAGATCTTCGGTCCGACCCGGGACTGGGAGTGCTACTGCGGTAAGTACAAGCGTGTCCGCTTCAAGGGCATCATCTGCGAGCGCTGCGGCGTCGAGGTAACTCGCGCCAAGGTGCGTCGTGAGCGGATGGGCCACATTGAGCTGGCCGCGCCTGTCACGCACATCTGGTACTTCAAGGGCGTTCCGTCGCGCCTCGGATACCTGCTTGATCTTGCCCCGAAGGACCTCGAAAAGGTCATCTACTTCGCGGCGTACATGATCACGTTCGTGGACGAGGAGCGCCGCACGCGTGACCTGCCCTCCCTGGAGGCGCACGTCTCCGTGGAGCGTCAGCAGGTCGAGAACCGTCGCGACTCCGACCTCGAGGCCCGCGCCAAGAAGCTCGAGACCGACCTGGCCGAGCTTGAGGCCGAGGGCGCCAAGGCCGACGTACGCCGCAAGGTGCGCGAAGGTGCCGAGCGGGAGATGAAGCAGCTGCGCGACCGTGCGCAGCGCGAGATCGACCGTCTCGACGAGGTGTGGAACCGCTTCAAGAACCTCAAGGTCCAGGACCTGGAGGGTGACGAGCTGCTCTACCGCGAGCTGCGTGACCGCTTCGGCACGTACTTCGACGGTTCGATGGGTGCCGCTGCACTGCAGAAGCGCCTTGAGTCGTTCGACCTGGATGAGGAAGCCGAGCGGCTTCGCGAGATCATCCGTACCGGCAAGGGCCAGAAGAAGACCCGCGCGCTCAAGCGCCTCAAGGTCGTCTCCGCGTTCCTGCAGACCAGCAACAGCCCCAAGGGCATGGTGCTCGACTGCGTGCCGGTCATCCCGCCGGACCTGCGTCCGATGGTGCAGCTGGACGGTGGCCGCTTCGCGACCTCCGACCTGAACGACCTGTACCGCCGCGTCATCAATCGCAACAACCGCCTGAAGCGGCTTCTCGACCTCGGTGCTCCCGAGATCATCGTGAACAACGAGAAGCGCATGCTCCAGGAGGCCGTGGACGCCCTCTTCGACAACGGTCGTCGTGGTCGCCCGGTCACCGGTCCCGGTAACCGCCCGCTGAAGTCCCTGAGCGACATGCTCAAGGGCAAGCAGGGTCGTTTCCGTCAGAACCTTCTCGGTAAGCGCGTGGACTACTCCGCGCGTTCCGTGATCGTCGTCGGCCCGCAGCTGAAGCTGCACCAGTGTGGTCTGCCGAAGGCCATGGCTCTGGAGCTCTTCAAGCCGTTCGTGATGAAGCGCCTGGTTGACCTCAACCACGCGCAGAACATCAAGTCGGCGAAGCGCATGGTCGAGCGCGGCCGCACGGTCGTGTACGACGTCCTGGAAGAGGTCATCGCCGAGCACCCGGTTCTCCTGAACCGTGCGCCGACGCTGCACCGCCTCGGCATCCAGGCCTTCGAGCCGCAGCTGGTCGAGGGCAAGGCCATTCAGATTCACCCGCTCGTCTGCACCGCGTTCAACGCGGACTTCGACGGTGACCAGATGGCCGTGCACCTGCCGCTTTCGGCAGAGGCGCAGGCCGAGGCCCGCATCCTGATGCTGTCCTCGAACAACATCCTGAAGCCGGCAGACGGCCGTCCCGTCACCATGCCGACCCAGGACATGGTCCTTGGCCTCTTCTTCCTCACGACGGACGAGGAAGAGCGCAAGGTCATCGGTGAGGGCCGTTCCTTCGGCTCCTCGGCCGAGGCGACCATGGCGTTCGACGCCAAGGAGCTCTCGCTCCAGGCGAAGGTCGACATCCGCTTCCCGGTGGGCACCATCCCGCCGCGCGGCTGGACCCCCCCGGTCGTTGAGGACGGGGACCAGGAGTACCAGCAGGGCGACAGCTTCCGGCTGCGTACGACCCTGGGCCGCGCGCTCTTCAACGAGCTGCTGCCCGAGGACTACCCGTTCGTCGACTACTCGGTGGGCAAGAAGCAGCTCTCCGAGATCGTCAACGACCTGGCCGAGCGCTACCCCAAGGTCATCGTGGCGGCGACGCTCGACAACCTGAAGGCGGCGGGCTTCTACTGGGCGACCCGTTCCGGTGTCACCGTGGCCATCTCCGACGTCGTGGTCCCCGAGGCCAAGAAGGCGATCGTCGCGGGCTACGAGGCGCAGGACGAGAAGGTCCAGAAGCAGTACGAGCGCGGTCTGATCACCAAGGACGAGCGCACGCAGGAGCTCATCGCGATCTGGACCAAGGCGACCAACGAGGTTGCCGAGGCGATGAACGCGAACTTCCCCAAGACGAACCCCATCTTCATGATGGTTGACTCGGGTGCCCGAGGAAACATGATGCAGATGCGTCAGATCGCCGGTATGCGTGGTCTGGTGTCGAACGCCAAGAACGAGACGATCCCGCGCCCGATTAAGGCTTCGTTCCGCGAAGGCCTGTCGGTGCTCGAGTACTTCATCTCGACTCACGGTGCTCGTAAGGGTCTTGCGGACACGGCTCTCCGTACCGCTGACTCCGGTTACCTCACCCGTCGTCTGGTCGACGTCTCTCAGGACGTCATCATTCGCGAGGAGGACTGTGGCACCGAGCGCGGTCTGAAGCTGAAGATCGCGGTCAAGGGCGAGGACGGTGTGCTCCGCAAGACGGAGAACGTCGAGACCTCGGTGTACGCCCGCATGCTGGCCGAGGACGTCGTCATCGACGGCAAGGTCATCGCGCCGGCGAACGTCGACCTCGGTGACGTCCTGATCGACGCCCTGGTCGCCAACGGCGTCGAGGAGGTCAAGACCCGTTCGGTCCTGACCTGTGAGTCCGCGGTCGGCACCTGTGCCTTCTGCTACGGCCGTTCGCTCGCCACCGGCAAGCTGGTCGACATCGGTGAGGCGGTCGGCATCATCGCCGCCCAGTCCATCGGTGAGCCCGGCACGCAGCTGACGATGCGTACGTTCCACACCGGTGGTGTGGCCGGTGACGACATCACCCAGGGTCTGCCCCGTGTCGTCGAGCTCTTCGAGGCTCGTACGCCCAAGGGTGTCGCCCCGATCTCGGAGGCGGCAGGCCGCATCCGTATCGAGGAGACCGAGAAGACCAAGAAGATCGTCGTCACGCCGGACGACGGCAGCGACGAGACTCCCTTCCCGATCTCGAAGCGTGCCAAGGTCCTCGTGCGTGAGGGTGACCACGTCGAGGTGGGCCAGAAGCTCACCTTCGGTGCCACCAACCCGCACGACGTGCTGCGGATCCTCGGTCAGCGCGCGGTCCAGGTCCACCTGGTCGGCGAAGTCCAGAAGGTCTACAACAGCCAGGGCGTGTCGATCCACGACAAGCACATCGAGATCATCATCCGGCAGATGCTGCGCCGCGTGACGATCATCGAGTCCGGCGACGCTGAACTGCTGCCGGGCGAGCTCGTCGAGCGCTCGAAGTTCGAGACCGAGAACCGTCGTGTCGTGACGGAAGGTGGCCACCCGGCCTCCGGCCGTCCGCAGCTGATGGGTATCACCAAGGCCTCGCTGGCGACGGAGTCGTGGCTGTCCGCGGCTTCCTTCCAGGAGACGACCAGGGTCCTGACGGACGCGGCGATCAACGCCAAGTCCGACTCCCTGATCGGCCTCAAGGAGAACGTCATCATCGGTAAGCTCATCCCGGCCGGTACGGGTCTCTCCCGCTACCGCAACATCCGGGTGGAGCCGACCGAGGAAGCGAAGGCTGCGATGTACTCGGCCGTCGGTTACGACGACATCGACTACTCGCCCTTCGGCACGGGCTCCGGCCAGGCTGTTCCGCTGGAGGACTACGACTACGGCCCCTACAACCAGTAGGACCTACGTCTGTTGAAGGGCGGTCACCCCTCGGGGTGGCCGCCCTTCGGCGTGTTCAGGGGCGGGGCCCTTGGACGTACGACTGCAGATGGTGCAGTCGCGTGTAGTGGTCGGGGTGCGAGGACAGGAGCTTGTTCAGCGGGCTCTCCTGCGGGCGGGCACGCATTCCGTACTGTGCCGTGAGCGCCGCGGACTGCTGTTGCTCGGCCCGGTGCAGCTTGTCGAGCACGGACATCAGCATCGGGGCGAAGCCGAGAGCGGCCGCGTGCCGGTCGGCCCGCAGCTCCGCGCGGCGGCCGATGGCGGCAAGGGCGTAGGGCAGTCCGAGGAGCAGCAGCGGGAGACCGTACAGCGTGGAGATCGTCGCGAGGGCGATGCTGCCGAAGACCAGCAGCATGATCCCGATGCCGACACAGGAGAAGGAACGGGACACCCGGTAGACGACGCGGGAGAGGGCGCGGAGGAACCGCCAGGCGAGCCGACCCGGCAGCGCGTACCAGTAGCCGAGCAGCGACGACCAGGCATGGCCACCGACGTGGTGACCGAGTTCGTGGGCCATGACGGCGGCGAGTTCGCCGTTCGGCAGGTGGTTCATGGCGTAGCTGGTGACGCCGACGATGTGGCCCGCTGCCGCGACCGCGTTGAGGCTGTCGCTGTCCTCCACCCACAGCTCGTAGGCGCGTCCGTCGACGCCCGCGCGTGAGGTGACCTCACGCCATACGGGTTCGAGCCGGGCTCGTTCGTCCGGCATGGGGTAGCGCAGGCGCAGCAGGTGCCGGGCGATGGCGCTCTCCGTCGGGCGGTGGATGACGAGCAGGCCGCTGGCCAGCCAGGCGATGACGACGAGGATGCCGAGATCGCCGAAGAGCAGCGAGAGCAGAACCATCACCAGGAGGCTGCACAGGAAGTTCGGGACGTGCAGGAGGAGAGTGCCGATGGCGGTGGCGTCGGCACCGCGCTGGTGGGCGGAGAGGTGGATGCGGCGCGGGTCGGTGTTGATGTGGTGGGGGTGAGCGGGGTCGTCCGGGGTGGGTGCTGCGGGTGCTATGGGTGCTGTGGGGGCCGCTGGTGCGCTTGGCGCTGCGGGGGCGGGGATGGCGGGGGCCGTGGGGTCCGGGTACTGCGGTGGTGTCGGGGAAGGGGCTGCGGGGGTCGGGTACTGGGGAGGTGTGGGCCCGGGGTACTGGGGCTCGGGCGGTCGTGTCATGGCGGGTGTCCTTCGAGGGTCCGGGGAGCGGGGGCGGCGTCAGCCGATGAGCAGGGCGGCCGGGAGCAGCAGTGTTCCGGCGCAGAAGGCGATCAGGCCGGTGCGGATCCACTGGTGCTTGCGCGCGGCGATCCGGCTGGTCTCGGTGAGCGCCGCGGTCAGACCGGCGGTCGGGTCGTGCTCGGTCTCGGTGAGTGCGTTCGCCAACTGCCCGGAGCGAACGGCCTGTTGGATGTCGCCGAAGTACGACAGGGGCTGCCCGGGCCGCCAGGCTCCGACGCGATAGCGCGGCAGGACGGCCAGGAGGAGGGCGAAGAGCGACAGGGTGAGGGTGCCGCAGCCCGTCCACCAGGCGACCGTGCCGACACCGGTCAGCGCATCCGGCGTCCAGCCACGCCCGGCGAGGAGCCCGCTGAATACACCCGCCGTCATGCCGAGGGCCGCGACGAGCACGGAGGCCTTGCCGTCGGCGTGGATGATCTCGGCACGCAGATCGGCGAGCAGGCGCTCGGCGACGCGGGTGCCGGGAGGGGGAGTGGCGGGAGGGGGAGTGGCGGTGGTGGCGGCGGTGGTGGTACGCGGGGAGGCCGAGGAGGTCATGATTCTTGGTGCTCCTGAGGCTCCTGTGACCCCTGTGGCTCCTGCTGGGCCTGTGGCCGGCGCTCCGCAGCCGACGGCATCGTGGGGGTGCTTCCGTAGCCGGGCGGGGGCTGCCACCCCGGGATCGAGTCGTCAGGCCGTGGCTCCTGCGGTGTCAGCTGGGTCGGCATCGGCGGAGGCGCGGCCGGGCCCTGCTGCGGTACTCCCGGGAGCCGCCGGGTGAGGATGTCGCTCACGGTGCGCAGCGCCAGCTGTTTGGGCCCCTCCAGCTCGTAGTTCTCGGCGTTGTCGGCGCTCAGGAGCTGCTTCACCAACTCCATCTGGGCCTGGATCAGCTGGAGCTGGTCCTCCCGCATGCTCGTCATGACGAGCTGTGAGTCCTCGGGGTGCTGCGCGAGGTGCAGCGCCCACGCCTGCACACCGCCCTGCTCCAGGTGCCACTGGTAGAACGCGATCTTGTCCGCCTCGACGCGCTGGAGCTCCAGTTCCTGATGCCCTTGGAGCAGCGCCTGTTCGTGCTGCCACCGCTGCTGCTGGAGGGCGAGTTCCTGCTGCGCGGTGCCGTACTGCATGGCCCGCTCGACCTGCAGGGAGTCCTGCTGCCGTGCGCGCCGGTCGAACTCGACGTCGTACTCCATGCCTCGCCGCGTGGCGTGGACCTGCTCGGTGGAGCCGTGGTCGATGGCCTGGAGGCGTCGCTGGTGGTCGATGGACTCCCGGTCCCTGCGCAGCCGCAGCGTGCAGGTCACCCTGAGCCCCGCCCCGGCGCCGAGCGGCCCCCACCCGGACATGGCCCGCAGCAGCTCCGCCTCGGCCTCGGCGCTCCGGTCGATGGAGAGGCGGCGCGTGACCGGCCGGGCGGCCTGCTGGAGTTCGCTGCTGAGCAGGGCGGGTACGTCGCGATGGCCGCCGGCCACGAAGCACGCCGGGTCGGCCACCTGCCAGGTCATGTCGGCCTCGGCGCCGAACTCGAACGCGTCGTTGTCGCTGGGCAGAGCGAGCTCGGCCCGGAAGGGATGGACGCCCATGTCCACCTCGTACACGGCGGTGTACCGGCGGGCCGCCACCTCTGAGCGTGATGGCCGCAGCGGCGGCAGGAAGGCGTCGTACGCACCCTTCGGGCTGGTGAACACCAGGGCGTGGTCGATGCGGGTCAGCGTCTTGCGGGAGAACTCGAACCGGGACAGCTGCCGCACGGTCAGTACGGGGTCGACCAGTGAGGTGTGCCGGTCCGCCGACTGCTGCCACTCGGGCGGACGGCGTTGGAAGTCGGGCATGGCGTGGGCTCCTTGGGACGTGCGGTGGTGGCGTGAAGTGCGGGGAAGGGCAAGGGCACTCGGCGCGAGGACCTGCAAGGCCTGCGTGGACCTGCACGGACCTGCACGGACCTACGCCGAGCCAGGGCCGAGCGCGGTGGCCAGGCGTTCCGCGACCGGCGGAGGAGCGCCGGCGCCGTCCGCGCCGCGCATGGTGCGCAGGAGGTGGCTCACCCGCTGGTGCTCCGTGGCCGTCGTGACCAGGGCGGGGAGGAGCGCGGCCAGGGCCCACTCGGTGGCAGGCGCCCGGTCGGCGATGAGCACCCAGTCGCGCAGGACGTCGAGGGCGGGGCGCGTGAACGTGCGGTCGCCGAGGGCCCTGCGCCAGAGCGCGGCGATGTCGTGCCCCGCGGGGCCGCCGGCCGCCTTGGCGTACCAGTCCAGGACCAGCGGCATTCCGTATCGCTCGTCGTCCTCCGTGTGCCCGCAGGCGCTGATGAAGCCGCCGAGGGCCAGGCCCTGGACGGGTCGGTCGTCGTCGAGGGTGCGCAGGAGTTCGGTGAGCACGCGGTCGCGGGCGTCGGAGAGCAGGAGCAGGGACACCGCGTCGGCGAGCTCCCTCAGCATCAGCTCGTCCGCCTGGTCGGCATGGTCGGCCCGGTCGCCCTCGTCGTTCTTCTCGTACTGCTTGCGGACCGCTCCGCGCAGTGCGGTCAGGGTCTCCTCGGGGCGCTCGGGGCCGATCACGGAGTAGGCACGGACGGCGGCCCAGGCCGGCCCCGTGTCCTCGCCCTGGCACCAACTGTCCAGGATCCGGGGGATGTTGGGGGTGCCCAGGAGGTGGGTGAGGGCCAGTGCGTTGGCCGCGACCAGGCGGCGCCGGTAGGTCTTCGAGCACGCCCACGGCTCGATGACGAGCGCCATCGTGGACGGCAGATCGGTGCGGGCGAGCACGGCGACCGTCGAGGCCGCGCGGGTGCGCACCAGGGGCCGTCCGTCGTCGGCGAGCCGCTGCAGCCAGCGCACCAGGGCGGGCCGGGCCGACGGGTGGCCGGTCCACACCTCGCGCAGCAGCACGAGCGCGGCGCGGTCGTCGTGGTAGGAGGCCTTGAACTGGGTGACGGGGCCCCACTCGGTGTGCTCCTCCTCCTGATAGCTGTCCGCGCGGGCGAGCTGGAGGCGTTTGCCGATGTGGGTGCCGAAGACCGGGACGGTGGGGTGGATGCCGGGGTTCTCGGTCTTCTGCAGGAACGCGTAGAGCAGGTCGCTCAGTTCGGCGGTGAGCGCGTACGGCCCGCCGTCGAAGGCTGCGAGCGCGACGAGGAACGCCTTGTCCCGCAGGTGGATGACGGCCTCGTCCTCCTCGAACCACTCCTGCACCTGACCTTCCAGCGCGGCGAGGGAGAAGTCGGCGATCTCCGTCTCGCCGGTCTGCCCGATGGCGTACTTCCCGAGCTTGGCGGCGTACAGGGCGGCCTCGCGCACCTGGTGGTTCCGGCCCAGGAACTCGGCGACCTCGGGCCGGTCCAGCAGCTGCGCCGACCGGTCGGCGCCGACCAGGGCGCGCAGGCCGGCCTCGAGGACCGGACCGGGAGCGGGAGGGCGCCAGGCGTGGCCGCGGATGCCCTCAAGGGCGGTGTTGGGCCCGACGGTGATCACCAGCAGACCGTTGTCGGCAAGCTGGTCGCGGGCGGCCAGCAGATGGGTGTCCCGCAGCGGCTGGCCCCGGCGGGTGAGCGGATCACGCAGTACGTATCCCCGGACCCCTTCGGCTTCGCCGCCGAGCTGCCCGGCCAGCTCCGAGGGGGAGGTGTCCCGGTCGAGCAGGCGTACGGAGCCGGCGCCCAGGGAGTGCATCAGCATGAGGGCTGCGGTCCAGCGGCCGGAGTGCCGCGGCCCCGACAGGACGAGGACCCGCTCCTTGCGCAGCCGCTCCACCAGCTCGTCGAAGTCGGTTCCCGCGCTGACGAACAGCTTGGCAAGCCGGTCGAGACGCTCTTTGGGGATCTCGCCGGAGGACGTCGTGGCCGAGGCCCCCAACGGCCCGAACTGGTAGTAGATCTCGGTCTTGCCGCCCATGATCACGTCGCCCGCGACCCGGCCCCCGCTGACGCCGTGCTGGTCGCCCCCGACAGCACTGCCGCCGAAGCCCGCGCCGTCCGCGAAGCGCATGGTCCGGGGGCTGTGGTCACGCAGGTCACGCCGGGCCGACCAGGCGTTCTGCGGGCGGTCAGGCTCCTCACCCGCGGGTGGCTGTTCGGCACCCTGCTCCTGCTCGGGCTCGCCGGGCTCCGTGCCCTTGTCGCCCGGCGGCGGTGCCGGGCGCTCGGCCTCGTCCACGCTCACCGCTGCTCACCGCCGTCTGCTGCGCTGCCTGCTGCGCCGCCCGCTGTGCCGCCGAGGTGCACGTCTCCGGTGACCTGCCCGCCGGAGACCCCGTGCTGGTCACCGGCGACCAGGGCGCCTCCGAAGCAAGGGGAGCCGCCGTTGAACTGGAAGACGGCACCGCCCGATGCGGGGGCCGCCTGCCCGGTGGGGGCCTGTCCCGTGGGTGCCTGCTGCTCCGGTGCCGGACGGCCGTCCCCCTTGTCGTCCGGCACCGGAGCTCCCCCTTCCCCCGTGTCACCGTGGTTCTGGAAGCCCGCGGGCACCGGCCCGTGCAGCCAGGCCTGGAGCGGGCCGTTCTTGCTGTCGACGGTCACGGCGTGGAAGGCGTCGGCAGGCACGCCCAGGTGGTCGTGGCGCACGATCCCCTCGTACACGCTCTCCGCCACGCACAGCGTGTAGTCGTCCGTGCGCTCACGCAGCGCCGCGCGGAGGATGTCGGCGTCGAGCAGCCGGCAGGCTTGGTTGAGGGCCGAGCCGACCCAGCCGTCGTGCTCGTCGATCGCCACGTAGCCGGTGGCGAGGACGGCGCGCAGCCGGATCTGCGCGGAGGTCGACGCCATCCGGTTCATCGCGCGCAGCCGCACCGGCACCTCCGTGAGCAGGGCGCGCAGCAGCCCGATCACCGAGGCGTTGGCGTCCACCAGCTCCATCACGGAGTCACCGCGGTCGGCGCGAAGCCGCATCGTCTCGTCGACGCCCGCGCTCTCCAGGGTCCGGTCGGTGATGTCGTAGAGCATGCGCCGCAGGTAGGCCTGCTCCACGTCGTCGCGGTCGCTGTACCTCTCGATGTCGAGCAGCAGGATCGTGCGGCTCACGGGGTCGTTCATGTTCGCCCTTCGAGTCGGGGGGGGGTGCTGAGAAGCAGCGTGGCCGCGCCGCGGCCGTGGTGGTGAGGGCGGATGACGCACTCGGAGTGTGACCGTGTGCACAGAGTCGCTCTCGGGTCAGGCGCGGTCGCTGTGGGTCACTCAGGGGCGCGGGGTGCCGGTGTGCCGGGAGCGGGTGGCTCGGCACGGGCGATGCGTCGCAGGACGTCGGGCCGAGTGATCACCAGGGCCCGCCGCCCGGTGACCACCGCGCCGCGCGTCCGCAGCTCCTTCAGGAGCCGCTGCACCATTTCGCGGGAGGCCCCCACGGACCCGGCGAGTTCCTGCTTGCTGAGCGGCACGCCGAGCTCGATGCCTTCGTCCGTACGCCGCCCATGGGTGCGGGCCAGGTCGAGGAGCAGCGCGGCGAACCGCTCCTTCACGTTCATCGACGCGAATTCGAGGCGGCGCCGGTCGGCGGCACGGGTGCGGTCGGAGGTGAGTCCGAGCAGGGCGAAGGAGACGGCGGGCGAATGCGCGAGGAAGCCGGTGAACTCCTTGAGCTCCACGGCCACGGCCCGTACCGGTTCGAGGGCGGTCACCGTCGCCGAGCGCGGGCGCCCGGTCAGCGCGGCCGACTCGCCGATGATGTCGCCGGGGCCGCGCAGGGCGAGCAGGGCCTCGTACCCGTTGGCGGCCGACGCGGTCACCTTGGTCCAGCCGTTCACGATGAACAGCACGTGCGAGGAGGGCTCGTGCTGGTGCAGGAGTTCCACACGGGGTCCGAAGCGCAGTTCGTGGCCGAGCGAGAGCAGAGCGGAGCGGTCCTCGCCCTCCAGGCGGGCGAGGAAGGGCACCCGGTCGTCGAGGCCCCCGTCGCCGGGTAGATGCGCCGCCGTCATGAGTCCCCCGATCGTCCTGCCGATCGACGAAAGTAGGTGACGGCGGCCGTCGCGCGAGCGGTAACGGCTGAAAGCGGAGGTTCCTGGAGGACGAACGGCTGAATCGTGGTAGAAGCGGCGAGCCGGGGAGCGGCGAGGAGCAGCCGGAAGGGGCCGAAAAGCCCGGCGTGTCGCCCCCCACCGCATTTGTTTTGACCGAACCCGATGAGGTAGGTACGCTCAGACCTTGTGCCTGGGGTGTGCCTGGGCTCGTGCGCGTGTCTTCAGCCGCATCGCGAGTCCGAGAATGGCCACCGTAATCTGCGCCTCTTTCCGCCTTGCGGCGGGAGTCTGCAGCATTCGACACACCCGACCGCGTGGGTCGGCGACGTTCCAGGTTAGCTTTACTATTCGGCACACAGAAACCGGAGAAGTAGTGCCTACGATCCAGCAGCTGGTCCGGAAGGGCCGGCAGGACAAGGTCGAGAAGAACAAGACGCCCGCACTCGAGGGTTCGCCCCAGCGCCGCGGCGTCTGCACGCGTGTGTTCACGACCACCCCGAAGAAGCCGAACTCGGCACTCCGTAAGGTCGCGCGTGTGCGTCTGACCTCCGGGATCGAGGTTACGGCCTACATTCCGGGTGAGGGACACAACCTGCAGGAGCACTCCATCGTGCTCGTGCGTGGTGGCCGTGTGAAGGACCTGCCGGGTGTTCGTTACAAGATCATCCGCGGCTCCCTTGACACCCAGGGTGTCAAGAACCGCAAGCAGGCCCGCAGCCGCTACGGCGCCAAGAAGGAGAAGTAGAAATGCCTCGTAAGGGCCCCGCCCCGAAGCGCCCGGTCATCATCGACCCGGTCTATGGTTCTCCTCTGGTGACCTCCCTCATCAACAAGGTGCTGCTGAACGGCAAGCGCTCCACCGCCGAGCGCATCGTGTACGGCGCCATGGAGGGCCTGCGCGAGAAGACCGGCAACGACCCGGTCATCACGCTCAAGCGCGCGCTCGAGAACATCAAGCCGACCCTCGAGGTCAAGTCCCGCCGCGTCGGCGGTGCGACCTACCAGGTTCCGATCGAGGTCAAGCCCGGTCGCGCCAACACGCTGGCCCTGCGCTGGCTGGTCGGTTACTCCCGCGCCCGTCGCGAGAAGACGATGACCGAGCGTCTCCTCAACGAGCTCCTCGACGCCTCCAACGGCCTTGGTGCCGCTGTGAAGAAGCGTGAGGACACCCACAAGATGGCCGAGTCCAACAAGGCCTTCGCGCACTACCGCTGGTAGTCGCTACCCACATCGAGACCGAGAGAAGACTGAGCCGATATGGCTACCACTTCACTTGACCTGGCCAAGGTGCGCAACATCGGCATCATGGCCCACATCGACGCGGGCAAGACGACGACCACCGAGCGGATCCTGTTCTACACCGGTGTCTCGTACAAGATCGGTGAGGTTCACGACGGCGCCGCGACGATGGACTGGATGGAGCAGGAGCAGGAGCGTGGCATCACGATCACCTCTGCTGCCACCACCTGTCACTGGCCGCTGAACGATGTCGACCACACCATCAACATCATCGACACCCCGGGTCACGTCGACTTCACCGTCGAGGTAGAGCGTTCGCTCCGTGTCCTCGACGGTGCCGTGACGGTGTTCGACGGTGTCGCCGGTGTTGAGCCCCAGTCCGAGACTGTCTGGCGTCAGGCGGACCGCTACGGCGTCCCGCGTATCTGCTTCGTCAACAAGCTCGACCGTACGGGTGCCGAGTTCCACCGCTGCGTCGACATGATCGTCGACCGCCTCGGTGCGACCCCGATCGTCATGCAGCTGCCCATCGGCGCAGAGGCTGACTTCAAGGGTGTCGTCGACCTCGTCACGATGAAGGCCTTCGTCTGGTCCGCAGAGACCAAGATGGGCGAGGCGTACGACATCGTCGACATCCCGGCGACGCACACCGAGGCCGCTGATGAGTGGCGCGGGAAGCTCCTCGAGGCTGTCGCGGAGAACGACGAGCAGATGATGGAGCTGTACCTCGAGGGCCAGGAGCCCACCGAGGAGCAGCTGTACGAGGCGATCCGCCGCGTCACCATCGCCTCCGGCAAGGGCGGCGACACCACCGTCACCCCCGTGTTCTGCGGCACCGCGTTCAAGAACAAGGGCGTCCAGCCCCTGCTCGACGCGGTCGTGCGTTACCTGCCTTCCCCCCTGGACGTCGAGGCCATCGAGGGCCACGACGTCAAGGACCCCGAGGTCATCGTCAAGCGCAAGCCTTCTGACGAGGAGCCGCTCTCGGCTCTCGCGTTCAAGATCGCGAGCGACCCGCACCTCGGCAAGCTCACCTTCGTCCGGATCTACTCCGGTCGCCTCCAGGCCGGCACCGCGGTGCTGAACTCGGTCAAGGGCAAGAAGGAGCGCATCGGCAAGATCTACCGCATGCACGCGAACAAGCGTGAGGAGATCGAGTCGGTGGGCGCCGGCGACATCGTCGCCGTCATGGGCCTGAAGCAGACCACCACCGGTGAGACGCTGTGTGACGACAAGAAGCCGGTCATCCTGGAGTCCATGGACTTCCCGGCGCCGGTCATTCAGGTCGCCATCGAGCCCAAGTCCAAGGGTGACCAGGAGAAGCTGGGTGTAGCCATCCAGCGTCTCTCGGAGGAGGACCCCTCCTTCCAGGTGCACTCGGACGAGGAGACCGGCCAGACCATCATCGGTGGTATGGGCGAGCTTCACCTCGAGGTGCTCGTCGACCGCATGAAGCGCGAGTTCCGCGTCGAGGCGAACGTCGGCAAGCCCCAGGTCGCGTACCGCGAGACGATCCGCAAGGCCGTCGAGCGCGTGGACTACACCCACAAGAAGCAGACCGGTGGTACCGGTCAGTTCGCCAAGGTGCAGATCGCGATCGAGCCCATCGAGGGCGGCGAGGCGTCGTACGAGTTCGTGAACAAGGTCACCGGTGGCCGTATCCCGCGGGAGTACATCCCGTCGGTGGACGCCGGTGCGCAGGAGGCCATGCAGTTCGGCATCCTGGCGGGCTACGAGATGACTGGTGTTCGCATCACGCTTCTCGACGGCGCCTACCACGAGGTCGACTCCTCCGAGCTCGCCTTCAAGATCGCCGGATCGCAGGCCTTCAAGGAGGCCGCGCGCAAGGCCAGCCCTGTGCTGCTCGAGCCGATGATGGCCGTCGAGGTCACCACGCCCGAGGACTACATGGGTGATGTCATCGGTGACATCAACTCCCGCCGTGGCCAGATCCAGGCCATGGAGGAGCGCAGCGGCGCTCGCGTCGTGAAGGGCCTTGTGCCCCTCTCGGAGATGTTCGGCTACGTCGGAGACCTCCGCAGCAAGACGTCGGGTCGCGCAAGCTACTCAATGCAGTTCGACTCCTACGCCGAGGTTCCGCGGAACGTCGCCGAGGAGATCATCGCGAAGGCCAAGGGCGAGTAACTCAACCGAGTTGACGCTTTAGGCTTGACTCCGGAGTCTCCGGGGCATTCCGACCCTCTTCGGGCCGGGTGCCCCGGGCCCCGGGCATCCCAGCAAAGATCACCTGGCGCCGATGAAGCAAGGCGTACAGAACCACTCCACAGGAGGACCCAGTGGCGAAGGCGAAGTTCGAGCGGACTAAGCCGCACGTCAACATCGGCACCATCGGTCACATTGACCACGGTAAGACGACCCTCACGGCCGCCATTACCAAGGTGCTGCATGACGCGTACCCCGAGCTGAACGAGGCCTCGGCCTTCGACCAGATCGACAAGGCTCCCGAGGAGCGCCAGCGCGGTATCACGATCTCGATCGCGCACGTCGAGTACCAGACTGAGACGCGGCACTACGCCCACGTCGACTGCCCTGGTCACGCGGACTACATCAAGAACATGATCACGGGTGCCGCGCAGATGGACGGTGCCATCCTCGTGGTCGCCGCCACCGACGGCCCGATGCCGCAGACCAAGGAGCACGTGCTCCTGGCCCGCCAGGTCGGCGTCCCGTACATCGTCGTCGCCCTGAACAAGGCCGACATGGTGGACGACGAGGAGATCCTGGAGCTCGTCGAGCTCGAGGTCCGTGAGCTCCTCTCCGAGTACGAGTTCCCGGGCGACGACCTGCCGGTCGTCAAGGTCTCGGCGCTCAAGGCGCTCGAGGGCGACAAGGAGTGGGGTGAGTCCGTCCTCAACCTGATGAAGGCTGTCGACGAGTCCATCCCGGAGCCCGAGCGTGACGTCGACAAGCCGTTCCTGATGCCGATCGAGGACGTCTTCACGATCACCGGTCGTGGCACCGTCGTCACCGGTCGTATCGAGCGCGGCATCCTCAAGGTCAACGAGACCGTCGACATCATCGGTATCAAGACCGAGAAGACCACCACCACGGTCACCGGTATCGAGATGTTCCGCAAGCTGCTCGACGAGGGCCAGGCCGGTGAGAACGTCGGTCTGCTCCTCCGTGGCATCAAGCGCGAGGACGTCGAGCGCGGCCAGGTCATCATCAAGCCCGGTTCGGTCACGCCGCACACCGAGTTCGAGGCCCAGGCCTACATCCTGTCGAAGGACGAGGGTGGCCGTCACACCCCCTTCTTCAACAACTACCGCCCGCAGTTCTACTTCCGCACCACGGACGTGACCGGCGTCGTGACCCTCCCCGAGGGCACCGAGATGGTCATGCCGGGCGACAACACTGAGATGACCGTTGAGCTCATCCAGCCCGTCGCGATGGAAGAGGGCCTGAAGTTCGCCATCCGTGAGGGTGGCCGGACCGTCGGCGCCGGCCAGGTCACCAAGATCAACAAGTAAGCATTTCGCTTACGCGTTGATCGGGGATACCCGGTTGCTCTGAACTGAGCGCAGCGAAGAGCCCCGTCCACCTTCGGGTGGGCGGGGCTCTTTGCGTACGCGATGTCGGCCGTGCCAGCTTGACAGCCGGCCCGATTGGCCTTCGGCGTCCCACGTGTGGCACACTGTCCAGGTTGCTCGGTTGAGTGCCGATGCTGCGCGCCTCCCGCCGGGAGGACTGAAAGCGAGTCCCACAGTACTCGTCGCCCCATCTGTCAAACGGTCGTAAAAAACCCGCAGACAGCACTGGAGCGGACGTACGGGAATCTTTCGGGAAGTGCAGCGCGGAGGCTCGGCCAGGCGCCCGGTGGGTTTCTTCCCCCGGACCCGCGGTCATCTGGGCCGCAGCCCCTAGCAGGGAAATCCTTCGGGAAATCTCCGTGAGCGGGACTGCGACACGCCCGACCGCGTGGGTCGGAGGAAGTAGAAAAAAGGGCCTCCCGGGAGCCAGAGCGTTCGAGACAAAGGACTACCAAGTAGCCATGGCGGGACAGAAGATCCGCATCCGGCTCAAGGCCTACGACCACGAGGTCATCGACTCTTCGGCGAAGAAGATCGTCGAGACGGTGACTCGCACTGGTGCGTCGGTCGCAGGCCCGGTGCCGCTGCCCACTGAGAAGAACGTGTACTGCGTCATCAAGTCGCCGCACAAGTACAAGGACTCGCGCGAGCACTTCGAGATGCGCACGCACAAGCGCTTGATCGACATTCTCGACCCGACGCCCAAGACCGTTGACTCGTTGATGCGCCTGGACCTTCCGGCCGGCGTCGACATCGAGATCAAGCTCTGAGAGGCGCGGACAGATGACTAAGCAGATCAAGGGCGTCCTGGGCGAGAAGCTCGGCATGACCCAGGTCTGGGACGAGAACAACCGTGTCGTCCCGGTCACCGTCGTCAAGGCCGGGCCCTGCGTCGTTACCCAGGTCCGTACGAATGACTCCGACGGCTACGAGTCGGTCCAGATCGCCTTCGGCGAGATCGACCCTCGCAAGGTGAACAAGCCCCTCAAGGGTCACTTCGCCAAGGCCGACGTGACTCCCCGCCGCCACCTGGTGGAGATCCGCACCCCTGACGCCAGCGAGTACACGCTGGGCCAGGAGGTGACTGCCGAGGTGTTCGAGTCCGGCGTCAAGGTTGACGTCACGGGCAAGAGCAAGGGCAAGGGCTTCGCCGGTGTCATGAAGCGTCACAACTTCAAGGGACTCGGCGCGGGTCACGGTACCCAGCGCAAGCACCGCTCTCCCGGTTCCATCGGTGGCTGTGCCACCCCGGGCCGTGTGTTCAAGGGCCTCCGCATGGCGGGCCGTATGGGCAACGAGCGGGTCACCACCCAGAACCTGACCGTTCACGCCGTTGACGCGGAGAAGGGTCTGCTCCTCATCAAGGGCGCAGTCCCCGGTCCGAACGGTGGCCTCGTCCTGGTCCGTACCGCGGCCAAGGGGGTTTGAGGAACCGATGAGCACCATTGACATCCTTTCGCCGGTAGGCGACAAGGCCGGGACGGTCGAGCTCCCCGCGGAGATCTTCGACGTAGAGAAGATCAGCATCCCGCTTCTCCACCAGGTCGTTGTCGCTCAGCTGGCTGCTGCCCGTCAGGGCACGCACAAGACCAAGCGCCGCGGTGAAGTCCGCGGTGGTGGTAAGAAGCCGTACCGCCAGAAGGGCACCGGCCGCGCGCGCCAGGGTTCGACCCGTGCGCCGCAGTTCGCCGGCGGTGGCGTCGTCCACGGCCCGCAGCCGCGTGACTACTCGCAGCGGACCCCGAAGAAGATGAAGGCCGCGGCCCTGCGCCACGCCCTCACCGACCGGGCCCGCAACGCTCGTATCCACGTTGTCACCAACGTGGTCGAGGGCGACATCTCCACGAAGGCCGCGAAGACGCTGCTCGGCAAGGTCAGCGAGCGCAAGAACGTGCTCCTGGTCATCGACCGTGCGGACGAGACTTCGCTGCTCTCCGCCCGCAACCTGCCCCAGGTGCACATCCTGGAGCCGGGCCAGCTGAACACGTACGACGTGCTCGTCTCGGACGACGTGGTCTTCACCAAGGCCGCCTTCGAGTCCTTCGTGTCTGGCCCCAAGGCCGATGAGACCGAAGGGAGCGAAGCCTGATGGCTACGCGTCACCCGAGCATCGCCCCCAAGGCGGCCAAGGCCGCCAAGGCCGCGCGCCTCGCCAAGGCGAAGCGTCACGCCACCGAGGGCAAGAACACCGTTGAGACGCCGCTGAGCAAGAGCTTCACGGACCCCCGTGACGTCCTCGTCAAGCCGGTCGTCTCTGAGAAGAGCTACGCGCTTCTCGACGAGGGCAAGTACACCTTCGTCGTTGCGCCCGGCGCCAACAAGACCCAGATCAAGCAGGCCGTCGAGGCGGTCTTCTCGGTCAAGGTCACTGGGGTCAACACGATCAACCGCCAGGGCAAGCGCAAGCGCACCCGCACGGGGTTCGGTAAGCGCGCTGACACCAAGCGCGCGATCGTGACCCTTGCTGAGGGCGACCGTATCGACATCTTCGGCCAGGCCTCCTAACGGAGTGCCCTGGTCCGAATATCGGACGAGGACTGAGAAATGGGAATCCGCAAGTACAAGCCGACTACGCCGGGCCGTCGTGGCTCCAGCGTCGCCGACTTCGTCGAGGTAACGCGGTCCACGCCGGAGAAGTCGCTGGTCCGCCCGCTGCACAGCAAGGGCGGCCGTAACAACGCCGGTCGTGTGACCGTTCGCCACCAGGGTGGCGGACACAAGCGCGCCTACCGAGTGATCGACTTCCGTCGTCACGACAAGGACGGCGTGCCGGCGAAGGTCGCGCACATCGAGTACGACCCGAACCGCACCGCGCGCATCGCGCTCCTGCACTACGCGGACGGCGAGAAGCGCTACATCCTGGCCCCCCGCAACCTGTCGCAGGGTGACCGGGTCGAGAACGGACCGGGCGCGGACATCAAGCCGGGCAACAACCTGGCCCTCCGCAACATCCCGGTCGGTACGACCATCCACGCCATCGAGCTGCGGCCCGGCGGCGGCGCGAAGTTCGCCCGCTCCGCGGGTGCCTCCGTGCAGCTGCTGGCGAAGGAGGGCTCCATGGCCCACCTTCGTATGCCGTCCGGTGAGATCCGTCTGGTCGACGTCCGCTGCCGCGCCACCATTGGCGAGGTCGGCAACGCCGAGCAGTCGAACATCAACTGGGGCAAGGCCGGCCGTAAGCGCTGGCTGGGCGTTCGCCCGACCGTTCGCGGTGTGGCGATGAACCCGGTCGACCACCCGCACGGTGGTGGTGAAGGCAAGACTTCCGGTGGTCGTCACCCGGTCTCGCCGTGGGGTCAGAAGGAGGGTCGTACTCGTTCGCCGAAGAAGGCGAGCAACAAGTACATCGTCCGCCGCCGCAAGACGAACAAGAAGCGCTAGGAGCGGGTTTAGATGCCGCGCAGTCTCAAGAAGGGACCCTTCGTCGACGGACACCTCATCAAGAAGGTGGATGTCCAGAACGAAGCAGGTTCCAAGAACGTCATCAAGACCTGGTCCCGTCGCTCGATGATCGTCCCGGCCATGCTGGGCCACACGATCGCGGTGCACAACGGCAAGACCCACATCCCGGTGTTCGTCACCGAGGCGATGGTCGGCCACAAGCTCGGCGAATTCTCGCCGACTCGCACCTTCCGCGGCCACGTCAAGGACGACCGGAAGTCGAAGCGCCGCTAGCGCGGGGTGGAACGACTATGACTTACACCGAAGGGACAACCATGGAAGCCAGGGCCCAGGCGCGGTACATCCGCGTCACGCCCATGAAGGCCCGCCGAGTGGTGGACCTCATCCGTGGCATGGATGCCACGGAGGCTCAGGCGGTCCTGCGTTTCGCCCCGCAGGCCGCGAGCGTGCCGGTAGGCAAGGTGCTTGACAGCGCCATTGCCAATGCCGCGCACAACTACGACCACAGTGACGCCTCTTCGCTGGTTATCAGCGAGGCGTACGTGGATGAGGGTCCGACCCTGAAGCGGTTCCGTCCGCGTGCTCAGGGTCGCGCCTACCGGATCCGTAAGCGGACCAGCCACATCACCGTGGTCGTCAGCAGCAAGGAAGGAACCCGGTAATGGGCCAGAAGGTAAACCCGCACGGGTTCCGGCTCGGTATCACCACGGACTTCAAGTCCCGTTGGTACGCCGACAAGCTGTACAAGGACTACGTCAAGGAAGACGTCGCCATCCGTCGGATGATGACGTCCGGCATGGAGCGCGCCGGCATCTCGAAGGTTGAGATCGAGCGCACCCGTGACCGCGTGCGGGTGGACATCCACACCGCGCGTCCCGGCATCGTCATCGGCCGCCGTGGCGCCGAGGCCGACCGCATCCGCGGCGACCTCGAGAAGCTCACGGGCAAGCAGGTCCAGCTGAACATCCTCGAGGTCAAGAACCCCGAGGTCGACGCTCAGCTGGTCGCGCAGGCCGTTGCAGAGCAGCTGTCCTCCCGCGTCTCCTTCCGTCGCGCCATGCGTAAGAGCATGCAGTCGACGATGAAGGCCGGCGCGAAGGGCATCAAGATCCAGTGTGGCGGCCGTCTCGGCGGCGCCGAGATGTCTCGCTCGGAGTTCTACCGCGAGGGCCGCGTGCCCCTGCACACCCTCCGTGCGAACGTCGACTACGGCTTCTTCGAGGCCAAGACGACCTTCGGCCGTATCGGCGTGAAGGTCTGGATCTACAAGGGCGACGTCAAGAACATCGCCGAGGTCCGCGCCGAGAACGCCGCGGCCCGTGCGGGTAACCGCCCGGCCCGTGGTGGCGGCAACGACCGCCCGGCCCGTGGTGGCCGTGGTGGCGAGCGTGGCGGCCGCGGCCGCAAGCCGCAGCAGCAGTCCGCGCCGGCTGCCGAGGCCCCCAAGGCCGACGCTCCCGCCGCAGCTGCCGCTCCGGCTGAGAGCACCGGAACGGAGGCCTGACCGACATGCTGATCCCTCGTAGGGTCAAGCACCGCAAGCAGCACCACCCCAAGCGCAGCGGTATGTCCAAGGGTGGTACGCAGGTTGCGTTCGGCGAGTACGGGATTCAGGCCCTCACTCCGGCGTACGTGACCAACCGCCAGATCGAGGCGGCTCGTATCGCGATGACCCGCCACATCAAGCGTGGCGGCAAGGTCTGGATCAACATCTACCCGGACCGCCCGCTGACGAAGAAGCCCGCCGAGACCCGCATGGGTTCCGGTAAGGGTTCCCCCGAGTGGTGGGTCGCGAACGTCAAGCCCGGACGGGTGATGTTCGAGCTGTCCTACCCGAATGAGAAGACTGCGCGTGAGGCGCTTACCCGCGCTGCTCACAAGCTTCCGATGAAGTGCCGGATTGTTCGGCGCGAGGCAGGTGAGTCGTGATGTCGGCCGGTACCAAGGCGTCCGAGCTGCGCGAACTGGGCGACGAGGAGCTTCTCGCGAAGCTCCGCGAAGCCAAGGAAGAGCTGTTCAACCTCCGCTTCCAGGCGGCGACCGGTCAGCTCGAGAACCACGGTCGGCTCAAGGCCGTCCGTAAGGACATCGCGCGGATCTACACCCTGATGCGTGAGCGCGAGCTGGGCATCGAAACGGTGGAGAGCGCCTGATGAGCGAGAGCAACGTGACTGAGACCAAGACTGACCGCGGATTCCGCAAGACCCGTGAGGGTCTGGTCGTCAGCGACAAGATGGACAAGACCGTCGTCGTCGCTGTCGAGGACCGCGTGAAGCACGCGCTGTACGGCAAGGTCATCCGCCGTACCAACAAGCTCAAGGCGCACGACGAGCAGAACGCTGCCGGCGTCGGCGACCGCGTCCTCCTGATGGAGACGCGTCCGCTGTCGGCGACCAAGCGCTGGCGCATCGTCGAGATCCTCGAGAAGGCCAAGTAATTTCCGAGGGGGTTTCCCCTCGGATCAGTTCCGCCAGGCTCGGCGGGGGCCGTGTCCCGTAAGGGATTCGCCCCCGCCGGGAACCGGCAGACAATCAGGAGATAGACGTGATCCAGCAGGAGTCGCGACTTCGGATCGCCGACAACACGGGTGCGAAGGAAATTCTCACCATTCGTGTTCTCGGTGGCTCGGGTCGCCGCTACGCGGGCATCGGTGACGTCATCGTCGCCACCGTCAAGGACGCGATCCCCGGTGGCAACGTGAAGAAGGGTGACGTCGTCAAGGCCGTCATCGTTCGCACCGTCAAGGAGCGCCGCCGTCCCGACGGCTCGTACATCCGCTTCGACGAGAACGCCGCCGTCATTCTGAAGAACGACGGCGACCCTCGCGGCACCCGTATCTTCGGCCCGGTCGGTCGTGAGCTGCGCGAGAAGAAGTTCATGAAGATCATCTCGCTCGCGCCGGAGGTGCTGTAAGCATGAAGATCAAGAAGGGCGACCTGGTCCAGGTCATCACCGGTAAGGACAAGGGCAAGCAGGGCAAGGTCATTGCCGCTTACCCGCGCGACGAGCGTGTCCTGGTCGAGGGTGTCAACCGGGTCAAGAAGCACACGAAGGCCGGCCCGACCGCCAGCGGTTCGCAGGCCGGCGGCATCGTGACCACCGAAGCCCCTGTCCACGTGAGCAACGTTCAGCTCGTCGTGGAGAAGGACGGCAACAAGGTCGTCACGCGTGTCGGTTTCCGCTTCGACGATGACGGCAACAAGATCCGCGTTGCCAAGCGGACGGGTGAGGACATCTGATGACGACCACCACCAGCCCGCGTCTGAAGACGAAGTACCGCGAGGAGATCGCGGGCAAGCTGCAGGAAGAGTTCTCGTACGAGAACGTCATGCAGACCCCCGGCCTCGTCAAGATCGTGGTCAACATGGGTGTCGGCGACGCCGCCCGTGACTCGAAGCTCATGGACGGTGCCGTCCGTGACCTGACCACGATCACCGGTCAGAAGCCGGCCATCACCAAGGCCCGGAAGTCCATCGCGCAGTTCAAGCTGCGCGAGGGTCAGCCGATCGGCTGCCACGTCACGCTTCGTGGCGACCGCATGTGGGAGTTCCTGGACCGCACCCTGTCGCTCGCGCTTCCGCGCATCCGCGACTTCCGTGGTCTGTCCCCCAAGCAGTTCGACGGCCGTGGCAACTACACCTTCGGTCTCACGGAGCAGGTCATGTTCCACGAGATCGACCAGGACAAGATCGACCGCGTCCGGGGTATGGACATCACCGTGGTCACCACGGCGACCAACGACGCTGAGGGCCGTGCGCTCCTTCGTCACCTCGGCTTCCCGTTCAAGGAGGCGTAAGCGAGATGGCGAAGAAGGCACTTATTGCCAAGGCTGCTCGTAAGCCCAAGTTCGGTGTGCGCGGCTACACCCGCTGCCAGCGCTGTGGCCGTCCGCACTCCGTGTACCGCAAGTTCGGCCTGTGCCGCGTCTGCCTTCGTGAGATGGCTCACCGTGGCGAGCTGCCGGGCGTGACCAAGAGCTCCTGGTAATTCCCCTCTGTCCTTAGGGACTTGGGAATTACTGGAGGCTCTCGGTAAGTATCTGGTCGGTAGGTGGCCCACCTCTCCATGGCTTAGGCTAGGAGGGTTGGGCGCCTGCCGCCCTGACCGACTTACTACGCCGTAGGTCCCCGCGCCGCACCCGTCCCGCCTCTGAGTGGGGAGAGGGATGGCGCAGATAGGAAACCACGGCGAGAGAGGCCGAAGGCCAATTCATGACCATGACTGATCCGATCGCGGACATGCTGACTCGTCTGCGTAACGCGAACTCGGCGTACCACGACTCCGTGGCTATGCCGCACAGCAAGATCAAGTCTCACATCGCGGAGATCCTCCAGCAGGAGGGCTTCATCACGGGCTGGAAGGTCGAGGACGCCGAGGTTGGCAAGAACCTCGTTCTCGAGCTGAAGTTCGGCCCGAACCGTGAGCGCTCCATTGCGGGCATCAAGCGGATCTCCAAGCCCGGTCTCCGGGTTTACGCGAAGTCCACCAACCTGCCGAAGGTGCTCGGCGGCCTGGGCGTGGCGATCATCTCCACGTCGCACGGTCTCCTCACCGGCCAGCAGGCAGGCAAGAAGGGCGTAGGTGGGGAAGTCCTCGCCTACGTCTGGTAGTCGGGAACGGAGGAATAGCTAATGTCGCGTATTGGCAAGCTCCCCATCACGGTTCCCGCCGGCGTGGACGTCACCATCGACGGCCGGACGGTTTCGGTTAAGGGCCCCAAGGGTTCCCTTTCCCACACCGTTGTCGCGCCGATCGACATCGCTAAGGGTGAGGATGGCGTGCTGAGCGTCACCCGCCCCAACGACGAGCGTCAGAACAAGGCCCTGCACGGCCTGTCCCGCACGCTGGTGGCGAACATGATCACCGGCGTGACCACGGGTTACGTGAAGAAGCTCGAGATCAGCGGTGTCGGTTACCGCGTCCTCGCGAAGGGCTCCAACCTGGAGTTCTCGCTGGGCTACAGCCACCCGATCCTGGTCGAGGCCCCCGAGGGCATCACCTTCAAGGTGGAGTCCGCGACCAAGCTTTCGGTCGAGGGCATCGACAAGCAGAAGGTCGGCGAGGTTGCGGCCAACATCCGCAAGCTCCGCAAGCCCGACCCGTACAAGGCCAAGGGCGTCAAGTACGAGGGCGAAGTCATCCGGCGCAAGGTCGGAAAGGCAGGTAAGTAAGCCATGGCATACGGTGTGAAGATCGCCAAGGGTGACGCTTACAAGCGTGCCGCCAAGGCTCGCCGCCACATCCGCATCCGCAAGAACGTGTCGGGTACGGCGGAGCGTCCGCGCCTCGTCGTGACTCGCTCGAACCGCAACATCGTTGCTCAGGTCATCGACGACCTCAAGGGTCACACCCTTGCGTCGGCGTCGACCCTGGACACGACGATTCGCGGTGGCGAGGCTGACAAGTCCGCGCAGGCCAAGCAGGTCGGCGCGCTCGTTGCCGAGCGTGCCAAGGCTGCGGGTGTCGAGACCGTCGTGTTCGACCGCGGTGGCAACAAGTACGCCGGGCGCATTGCCGCTCTGGCGGACGCCGCCCGCGAAGCCGGGCTGAAGTTCTAAGCCCCGGTTCCGGAGCTAGCGGACGTAACAGAGAGAGGTAATTCCAATGGCTGGACCCCAGCGCCGCGGAAGCGGTGCCGGTGGCGGCGAGCGGCGGGACCGGAAGGGTCGCGACGGTGGCGCCGCCGCCGAGAAGACCGCATACGTTGAGCGCGTTGTCGCGATCAACCGTGTCGCCAAGGTAGTCAAGGGTGGTCGCCGCTTCAGCTTCACCGCGCTGGTCGTGGTGGGCGACGGTGACGGCACCGTAGGTGTCGGATACGGCAAGGCCAAGGAAGTTCCCGCGGCCATCGCCAAGGGCGTTGAAGAGGCCAAGAAGAACTTCTTCAAGGTTCCGCGTATCCAGGGCACCATCCCGCACCCGATCACGGGCGAGAAGGCCGCAGGCGTCGTCCTGCTCAAGCCTGCTTCCCCCGGTACCGGTGTTATCGCCGGTGGCCCGGTGCGTGCTGTGCTCGAGTGCGCCGGCGTTCACGACATCCTGTCGAAGTCGCTCGGCTCGTCGAACGCGATCAACATCGTGCACGCGACCGTGGCGGCCCTCAAGGGCCTGCAGCGTCCCGAGGAGATCGCGGCTCGCCGTGGTCTGCCCCTCGAGGACGTCGCTCCCGCGGCCCTGCTTCGTGCACGTGCCGGGGCGGGTGCGTAATGGCTCGCCTCAAGATCACGCAGACGAAGTCGTACATCGGCAGCAAGCAGAACCACCGCGACACGCTGCGTTCGCTCGGGCTCAAGCGCCTGAACGACGTGGTCGTCAAGGAAGACCGCCCCGAGTTCCGCGGAATGGCTAACACCGTCCGCCACCTCGTGACGGTTGAGGAGGTCGACTGACATGGCGGAGCAGAAGCCGCTGAAGGTCCACAACCTCCGGCCCGCCCCGGGCGCCAAGACCGCCAAGACCCGTGTGGGTCGTGGTGAGGCGTCCAAGGGTAAGACCGCAGGCCGTGGTACCAAGGGCACCAAGGCCCGTTACCAGGTTCCGGAGCGCTTCGAGGGCGGGCAGATGCCCCTCCACATGCGTCTCCCGAAGCTCAAGGGCTTCAAGAACCCGTTCAAGACCGAGTTCCAGGTCGTGAACCTCGACAAGCTGAGCGCGCTGTTCCCCGAGGGTGGCGAGGTCACCGTTGAGGGACTCGTCGCCAAGGGTGCCGTTCGCAAGAACAGCCTCGTCAAGGTCCTCGGCCAGGGTGAGGTCACCGTGGCGCTGCAGGTGACGGTTGACGCCGTCTCCGGCTCCGCCAAGGAGAAGATCACCGCCGCCGGCGGTACCGTCACCGAGCTCGTCTGAATTCTTCAGGCCTCTCGATGACTTGAGCGATTCCCAGCCGGGGATGCCCCACATATGGGGCATCCCCGGTTGGTCGTTCCAAGGGGGGCACGGTCGCCGGTAAGGTGGCGTGCACTGTCTAAGCTCCGTGCGGTCTGCCCGCGCGGTTTTTCTGACTGATACGTATTCGTCGATCCTCAAGACCACTACCTCTTGCGCACGCGCGCGGGGGTCGCAGGAGGCACCGTGCTCACCGCGTTCGCCCGGGCGTTCAAGACGCCCGACCTGCGCAAGAAGCTGCTCTTCACTCTCGGCATCATCGTGATCTACCGGATCGGTACGCATGTACCGATCCCCGGTGTCAGCTATAAGAACGTCCAGACCTGCATGGACCAGGCCAACTCCAACCAGGGGTTGTTCGGCCTGGTGAACATGATGAGTGGCGGGGCGCTCCTGCAGATCACGATCTTCGCCCTCGGCATCATGCCGTACATCACGGCGAGCATCATCCTGCAGCTGCTGACCGTGGTGATCCCGCGGCTCGAGGCCCTCAAGAAGGAGGGCCAGGCCGGCACGGCGAAGATCACGCAGTACACGCGTTATCTCACCGTCGCGCTCGCGATCCTCCAGGGGACCGGCCTCGTGGCCACCGCTCGCACGGGCTCGCTGTTCTCCGGATGCCCCGTCGCCACCGAGATCGTGCCGGACCAGTCGATCTTCGTGACCGTCACCATGGTCATCACGATGACCGCGGGAACGGCCTGCGTCATGTGGCTCGGTGAGCTCATCACCGACCGCGGCATCGGCAACGGCATGTCGATCCTGATGTTCATCTCGATCGCCGCGACCTTCCCGAGCGCCCTGTGGGCCATCAAGGAGCAGGGCTCCCTGGCCGGCGGTTGGATCGAGTTCGGCACCGTCATCGCGGTCGGTCTTGTCATGGTCGGTCTGGTCGTCTTCGTGGAGCAGGCTCAGCGCCGCATTCCGGTCCAGTACGCGAAGCGCATGATTGGCCGCCGTTCCTACGGCGGCACTTCGACGTACATTCCGCTGAAGGTCAATCAGGCGGGCATCATCCCTGTGATCTTCGCCTCTTCGCTGCTCTATATCCCCGCCCTGGTCGCCCAGTTCGCGGGTGGCAACTCCGGGTGGAAGCAGTGGATCGAGGCGAACCTGACCAAGGGCGACCACCCGATTTACATCGCGACGTACTTCTTGTTGATCGTGTTCTTCGCCTTCTTCTACGTGGCTATCTCGTTCAACCCCGAGGAAGTCGCGGACAACATGAAGAAGTATGGTGGCTTCATCCCGGGCATCCGGGCTGGCCGTCCGACCGCTGAGTACTTGAGCTACGTACTCAACCGGATCACGTGGCCGGGCTCGCTGTATCTGGGTCTGATCGCTCTCGTACCGACGATGGCGTTGGTGGGCTTCGGCGCGAACCAGAACTTCCCGTTCGGCGGGACAAGCATCCTGATCATCGTGGGTGTGGGTCTGGAGACCGTGAAGCAGATCGAGAGCCAGCTCCAGCAGCGCAATTACGAAGGGTTCCTCCGCTGATGCGAATCGTCCTCGTCGGGCCGCCCGGTGCGGGCAAGGGAACGCAGGCCGCGTTCCTCGCCAAGAACCTGAAGATCCCGCACATCTCCACGGGCGACCTCTTCCGCGCCAACATCAGCCAGGGCACGGAGCTGGGCAAGCAGGCGAAGGCGTTCATGGACGCCGGAAACCTCGTCCCCGACGAGGTCACCATCGGCATGGCGCACGACCGCATGACGCAGCCGGACGCCGAGAACGGCTTCCTGCTCGACGGCTTCCCGCGGAACGTGTCGCAGGCCGAGGCCCTGGACGAGTCGCTCAAGACGGACGGCCAGAAGCTCGACGCGGTGCTCGACCTCGAGGTTCCCGAGGACGAGGTGGTCAAGCGCATCGCCGGCCGCCGCATCTGCCGGAACGATTCCAGCCACGTCTTCCACGTGACGTACAGCAAGCCGAAGACCGATGGCGTCTGTGACGTCTGCGGCGGCGAGCTCTACCAGCGCGGTGACGACCAGGAAGAGACCGTGCGCAAGCGGCTCGACGTGTACCACCGCGAGACCGAGCCGATCATCGACCACTACAAGGCCCAGGGCCTGGTGGTGACGATCTCCGCGCTCGGCAAGGTGGACGAGGTCACCAAGCGCGCGATGGACGCCCTCAAGGGCGACAAGTAGCCAGTACGCTGTTTCGGCCGCGGTGCCCTTCGGGGGACCGCGGCCGTAGTGTTGTGTACGTAGCGGTTGTTGGACGGATGACGGAGAGCGGAAGCCCCATGGTGCAGATCAAGACCCCCGAGCAGATCGCGAAGATGCGTGAGGCGGGCCTTGTCGTCGCCGCCATCCACGCCGCGACGCGCGAGGCGGCGGTGCCGGGTGCCACCACGAAGGACCTGGACGACGTCGCCCGCAAGGTGATCGCCGAGCACGGCGCGAAGTCGAACTTCCTCGGGTACGGCGGCTTTCCCGCGACGATCTGCACCTCGGTCAACGAGGTCGTCGTGCACGGCATCCCGGACGACAAGACCGTCCTGAAGGACGGCGACATCATCTCCATCGACGCGGGCGCCATCATCGACGGCTGGCACGGCGACGCCGCCTACACCGCGTTCGTGGGCACCGGTCACGCCCCGGAGCTGATCGAGCTCTCCCGGGTGACCGAGGAGTCGATGTGGGCCGGCCTCGCCGCCATGAAGCTGGGCAACCGGCTCGTGGACATCTCCCGCGCGATCGAGACGTACATCCGCCGCCAGCCGAAGCCCGGGGGCGGCAAGTACGGCATCGTCGAGGACTACGGCGGCCACGGCATCGGCACCGAGATGCACATGGACCCGCACCTCCTGAACTACGTCGAGCGCCGCCGCGGCAAGGGCCCCAAGCTGGTCCCCGGCTTCTGCCTCGCCATCGAGCCCATGGTCTCCCTCGGCACGCCCCGTACGGAGACCCTGGAGGACGACTGGACCGTCATCACGACGGACGGCACCTGGTCCTCCCACTGGGAGCACTCCATCGCGCTGACGGAGGAAGGGCCGATCGTCCTCACGTCGCCCGACTGCGGCAAGGCGAAGCTGGCGGAGTACGGCGTCACCACGGCTCCCGACCCGCTGGCGAAGTGACCCCCCCTTGCTTAAGGATCTTGTTCGTGGGGCATTCTTCCTCGATTCGTCTTTCCGAGTGGCCTGACGTAGACTGACGCGTCGGCTCTCGTGCATCCGTGTGTCTGCATACGGGGAGCGAAGTCGATCAAGGTAGTCGATTCGAAGGGCAGAGCGTGGCCAAGAAGCAAGGTGCCATCGAGATCGAGGGCACTGTCGTTGAGTCTCTTCCGAACGCCATGTTCAAGGTAGAGCTCCAGAACGGCCACCAGGTCCTGGCACACATCAGCGGCAAGATGCGTATGCACTACATCCGCATCCTCCCTGACGACCGGGTCGTGGTGGAGTTGTCTCCTTACGACCTGACCCGTGGCCGGATCGTCTACCGGTACAAGTAGATCTTGCCCGCACCTCATTCACGTGGGGTGTGGCACTGACCCGGAGAACCTCACCAATGAAGGTCAAGCCGAGCGTCAAGAAGATCTGCGACAAGTGCAGGGTGATCCGCCGTCACGGCCGGGTCATGGTTATCTGCGACAACCCGCGCCACAAGCAGCGCCAGGGCTGACGCACGACTGCAGTTCGCAGATTTTCGCGCGACGCACGTAAGCACATATGCAGGACCCGTCCCTCTTCAGTGATGGAGGGCGACACCCCCGGTCGGAGGCCGGGGACCTGGGATGTACCACTTCTCTTGAGGGAGCGGTCGGCACCTGGGAACGGTCCTGCTGAAGACCTCCGAAAATCAACAGGAGCCTTGAATGGCACGCCTTGAAGGTGTTGACCTCCCGCGCGAAAAGCGTGTTGAGGTCGCCCTCACGTACGTGTTCGGCATTGGCCGCACGCTGTCCCAGCAGACGCTGGACGCCACCGGTGTGGACCGCAACACCCGTGTTCGTGATCTGTCCGAAGAGGACATGATCAAGATCCGCGAGTACGTGGACGCGAACATCCAGACCGAGGGTGACCTCCGTCGCGAGATCCAGGCCGACATCCGCCGCAAGGTCGAGATCGGTTGCTACCAGGGTCTTCGTCACCGTCGTGGCCTGCCCGTCCGCGGTCAGCGCACCAGCACCAACGCCCGCACCCGTAAGGGCCCGCGTCGCGCCATCGCCGGTAAGAAGAAGCCGGGCAAGAAGTAGTCCTCAGCGGTCGATCGACAGCTGTCGCTGCAGGACCGACCACCTCGCGTAGGAGTTAATAGATGCCCCCCAAGGGTCGTCAGGGCGCTGCCAAGAAGGTGCGCCGCAAGGAAAAGAAGAACGTCGCTCACGGGCACGCCCACATCAAGAGCACGTTCAACAACACCATCGTCTCGATCACGGACCCCACGGGCAACGTGATCAGCTGGGCCTCCGCCGGCCACGTCGGCTTCAAGGGCTCGCGCAAGTCGACTCCGTTCGCCGCGCAGATGGCCGCCGAGTCGGCCGCGCGTCGCGCCCAGGAGCACGGCATGCGCAAGGTTGACGTCTTCGTCAAGGGTCCCGGCTCCGGCCGTGAGACCGCGATCCGCTCCCTCCAGGCCACTGGCCTCGAGGTCGGTTCGATCCAGGACGTCACGCCGACGCCGCACAACGGCTGCCGTCCCCCCAAGCGCCGCCGCGTCTGACGCACGTCGCTTGACTCAGGGATTTTCGGGCGGTGCGGCTCCTCGGAGCCGTACCGCCCGTACCCTTGTAGTACTCAAGGACATCAAATAGTGGGTGTCCATGACTGAAGGAAACACTTCATGCTGATCGCTCAGCGTCCCTCGTTGACCGAAGAGGTCGTCGACGAATTCCGCTCCCGGTTCGTGATCGAGCCGCTGGAGCCGGGCTTCGGCTACACCCTCGGCAACTCTCTGCGTCGGACCCTTCTCTCCTCGATCCCGGGTGCGGCTGTCACGTCCATCCGCATCGACGGTGTCCTGCACGAGTTCACCACCGTGCCGGGCGTCAAGGAAGACGTCACCGACCTCATCCTCAACATCAAGCAGCTCGTCGTGTCGTCCGAGCACGACGAGCCTGTCGTGATGTACCTGCGCAAGCAGGGCCCGGGCCTCGTGACCGCCGCGGACATCGCGCCGCCGGCCGGTGTCGAGGTGCACAACCCCGACCTGGTCCTCGCCACGCTCAACGGCAAGGGCAAGCTGGAGATGGAGCTGACCGTCGAGCGCGGTCGCGGCTACGTCTCCGCCGTCCAGAACAAGCAGGTGGGCCAGGAGATCGGTCGTATTCCGGTCGACTCCATCTACTCGCCGGTCCTCAAGGTCACGTACAAGGTCGAGGCGACCCGTGTCGAGCAGCGCACCGACTTCGACAAGCTGATCGTCGACGTCGAGACCAAGCAGGCCATGCGGCCGCGTGACGCCATGGCGTCCGCCGGTAAGACCCTGGTCGAGCTGTTCGGTCTGGCGCGCGAGCTCAACATCGACGCCGAGGGCATCGACATGGGCCCCTCGCCGACGGACGCGGCCCTGGCTGCTGATCTCGCCCTGCCGATCGAGGAGCTCGAGCTCACCGTTCGGTCGTACAACTGCCTCAAGCGCGAGGGCATCCACTCCGTGGGTGAGCTCGTGGCCCGCTCCGAGGCGGACCTGCTCGACATCCGCAACTTCGGTGCGAAGTCGATCGACGAGGTCAAGATGAAGCTCAATGGCATGGGTCTTGCGCTGAAGGACTCGCCTCCCGGCTTCGACCCGACCGCCGCCGCGGATGCCTTTGGCGCCGACGACGACGCTGACGCCGGGTTCGTCGAGACCGAGCAGTACTAAGAGCTCGGGACTGACGGTTTGATTTTGGCTGCGCGTGCGTTTTGGTTGCTCGCGCAGTTCCCCGCGCCCCTTACGGGGTGCGGTGCCACTGACTCCGGTACCTGATACGGCCGGGGCAGACAACAAGGAGAAACACCATGCCGAAGCCCACCAAGGGCGCCCGTATGGGCGGCAGTGCCGCGCACGAGAAGCTTCTTCTGGCGAACCTCGCCAAGCAGCTCTTCGAGTACGGCCGCATCACCACCACCGAGGCGAAGGCCCGTCGTCTGCGTCCCTACGCGGAGCGTCTGGTCACCAAGGCGAAGAAGGGTGACCTTCACAACCGCCGCCAGGTGCTCCAGGTGATCACGGACAAGAGCATCGTCCACACGCTCTTCACCGAGATCGGCCCGCGCTACGAGAACCGCCCGGGTGGCTACACCCGTATCACCAAGATCGGTAACCGTCGTGGCGACAACGCGCCCATGGCGATCATCGAGCTGGTGGAGGCCCTGACCGTGGCGCAGGCTGCCACCGGTGAGGCCGAGGCGGCCACGAAGCGTGCCGTCAAGGAAGACGCCCTCAAGAAGGACGACGCGCCCGTCGAGGACGCGAAGCCGGTTGAGGCCGCCGAGGAGTCGAAGGACGCCTGAGGCTCTGCCTTGCTGTGAGCGGGTCCGCCCTTCGGGGCGGGCCCGCTTTCGCATGTCCCTGGTGCTGAGAGGATTACTGGTGTGAGTGATGAAGTAGAGCCCGGGTTCGTGCGGGTGCGTCTCGACCTTTCGTACGACGGCAAGGACTTCTCCGGCTGGGCCAAGCAGCGGCAGGGGCAGCGGACCGTCCAGGGGGAGATCGAGGACGCGCTGCGGACCGTGACGCGGTCGCAGGAGACGTACGAGCTGACCGTCGCCGGGCGGACCGACAGCGGAGTGCACGCGCGGGGACAGGTCGCTCATGTCGATCTGCCTGAGGGGGTGTGGGCCGAGCACAGTGACAAGCTGCTGCGCAGGCTTGCGGGGCGGCTGCCGCACGACGTGCGGGTCTGGAAGGTCGCCGAGGCCCCCGCGGGGTTCAACGCGCGGTTCGCGGCCGTGTGGCGGCGCTACGCCTATCGCGTGACCGATCACCCGGGCGGTGTCGATCCGCTGTTGCGCAGCCATGTGCTGTGGCACGACTGGGAGTTGGATCTCGACGCCATGAACGCCGCGGCCGAGAAGCTCATCGGCGAGCATGATTTCGCGGCCTACTGCAAGAAGCGTGAGGGCGCCACGACGATTCGTACGCTCCAGGAACTGCGCTGGGAGCGGCGGCCGGACGGGATTCTCGAGGCGACCGTGCGGGCCGATGCCTTCTGCCACAACATGGTGCGGTCCCTGGTCGGTGCCATGTTGTTCGTGGGTGATGGACACCGGCCTGTGGAGTGGCCTGCCAAGGTGCTCGCCGCGGGCGTGCGGGACTCCGCCGTCCATGTCGTACGGCCGCACGGGCTGACCCTGGAGGAAGTCGGCTACCCCGCCGACGAGTTGCTCGCCGCGCGCAGCAAGGAAGCACGCAACAAGCGGACGTTGCCCGGCGCCGGGTGCTGCTGAGCCCCGACTGCCGGACCCTCGACTGCCTGCCTGCTACGGGGCGTTGGCCGCGGCGGAGGCCTGGGCCTCGCCCCGCCGGTTGATCTGGCCGAAGGCGAAGCGGGCCAGGTCGTCGCCGACGGTGTAGACCTTGCGCTCCTTCGTCGTGACGTCCTTGTCGCTGGTGAAGCCGGAGGTCGTGAAGTAGGCGTAGCGGCCGTAGGCGTTGTACGTGCCGCGGCAGACCGCCGTACGGCAGAAGGCGGGGATGCCCTTGCCGGGCAGCGCGACGACCAGGCCTTCCTTCGCCTGTTCGTTGGCCTTGGCGGCCTGGGCGGCCGTGTCGAAGACGGCGACGCCGACCGTGACGGCGATGTTGTCCTTGACGTAGCTGGCGCGGAAGAGCTGCGTGCAGTCGTTCTTGGTGAGGACCGCGCCGAGCTTGGCCTGCGTGACGCTCGCGCACTTCTTCGTGCCGCTGGTGGCGCCCTTCTTGTAGACGCGGTCGCCCGAGGTCAGCGACTTGCCGGGGAAGAGCGTGTCGGCGCTGAGCGGCGCCTTGTCCTTCTTGGCGCTGGAGATGAACTCCTTGGGGTCCGGCGGGGGCGGCGGCGTCGTCTCCTCGAAGGACGGGCCGGGCTTCTCGCTCGCGCCGGGGATGTCCGCGGTCGAGGGCAGCTCGCTGGCCGGTTTGTTCGACGCGGAGGAGTTGTCGCTGTTCGCGGAGACGACCGCGACGGCGACGGCGGCCGCGACCACGACGGTGGCGAGCGCGCCGCCACCGATCATCAGCCATTTGCGGCGCCGGGTGCGCGATTCGGACGCCTCGGCGAGCGCCGCCCAGTCAGGGGTCTGTGAATCCCCTGGACCCCACTGAGGTCCCCCTTGCCCAAAGCTCATGCGCCGCATCTTAGACGGGGAGTTGGGGATGTTGAGCGGGGGTCGGGGGAGGGGCCCGGCCTAGCCTGATCCGTATGAATACGGGCAAAGTAGCTGTTAGTGGGTGGTTGCTGCGGCCGGTGACCTGGCACGGCTGGGCGGCGCTCGGGGCCGTGCTCGTCGCCGCGGTCGTCCGGGTGGGGCTGCGGGGTCCGGACGGCGGGATGGACAACGCCATCGTGGTGCGGGCGGCCGAGGCCTGGCTTGAGGGGCGTTCGCCCTATGCCGACCGGCACTTCCTCTATCTGCCGGGCGCCGTGCTCGCCGCGGTGCCGCAGGCGCTGCTTCCGCAGTCCGTCGTGCGCTTCCTCGTCCCTGCGGGGGTCACGGGTTCGCTCGTCTTCGGGTGGGGGTGTGCGCTGCGGATCTACGGGGTGCCGTGGCGCAGCCGGTTCGCGGTGCTCGGTCTGCTGGCGCTCGCCGTGGGGTTCGCGCCGTTCGGGCACCTTGTCCAGCTCGGCAACTGGACCGTGGCGTCGGCCGCCGCGCTGCCGCTCGCGCTGCTGCTCGTGTGCCGGGGGCGGTGGGTGGCCGCCGGGCTTGTGATCGGGGCCGCCGTCGCCGTGAAGCCGCTGCTCGCGCCGGTGGTGCTGCTCTTCGTCTTCGCGCGGCGTTGGCGGGGACTCGGGGGAGCGGTGCTCGTCCCGGCGCTGGTCTCGGCGGTGGCGGCGCTCGCCATGCCGGACCCGGCGGGCTTCTTCACGCGGACGCTGCCGTTCCTGCTGCGGGGCGACGACAGGTTCGTACGGCTCTACGAGGCTTCGCCCGCCGCCGTCCTGCCGCGGCTCGGGGTGCCGCAGGGGGCGGCGACGCTGCTCGCCCTCGTGGCTGCCGGGGCGGGGGTGTGGTGCGCGTGGCGGCGCTGGCGGGGCGGTGGCGGGTCGCGGGAGGCCCGGGTCGTCGAGACGGCCGTGATGCTGATGCTGGCGGCCTTCCTGGTGTCCAGGCCGTCGTACGACCACTATCTGCTCGTCGTCGTGCCGCTGCTGCTCGCCGGGGCGCTGGTGCCGGGGGCGGTGGCCCGGGGGCCGTGGTTCTGGCTGGCGCTCGTCCCGCAGGTCCCGGGGTTCGCCTGGCCCTGGCTGGAGCCGGGTACGCGGCGGGCCTTCAAGGACTCGCTCACGCTCTGTGTGCTGGCCTTCACGGTCGCCCGGTCCGGTCTGCGGCCGAGTGTGGCTAGTCTGGATGGCGCAGAACCGCCTGAGGCGGTGGAGTCGCCGGTGCCGGTCTCCAGAGGCGCGTTTTGACCCGTACGGGGCGGCGCGGGTAGTCTCGGGGATTGTTATGCGTATTGGTGTCGTCGTTCTCACGCGAAGGGCCCATACGTAGGTTCCCTGGAGCAGTTACCAGTGGCTCGCATACGGGCAGCGTCCCCGGCATTGTGAGCCCCAGCTGCATGATCGCTTCCTGGGTGCCGTGTGTCTGGACCCCATCCACTGAAGAAGCGAAGGCTACGAAGTGCGTACGTACAGCCCTAAGCCCGGCGATGTGACCCGCCAGTGGCACGTCATTGACGCTCAGGACATCGTCCTGGGCCGTCTGGCGACCACTGCCGCCAACCTCCTGCGGGGCAAGCACAAGGCGATCTACGCCCCCCACATGGACATGGGCGACTTCGTCATCATCATCAACGCCGACAAGGTTCACCTGTCCGGCAACAAGAAGACCCAGAAGATGGCGTACCGCCACTCCGGCTACCCGGGTGGTCTGCGTTCCGTCCGCTACGACGAGCTTCTTGCGAAGAACCCCGAGAAGGCCGTCGAGAAGGCCGTCAAGGGCATGATCCCCAAGAACACCCTGGGTCGTCAGATGCTCTCGAAGCTGAAGATCTACGCGGGCGACCAGCACCCGCACGGCGCTCAGCAGCCGGTCCCGTTCGAGATCACCCAGGTCGCGCAGTAGTTCCGGCCACCCCCAAAGACGTAAAGAAATCTGAGGAGAATCGTGGCCGAGACCACCGTTGAGCAGCCGGTCGAAGAGACCGAGGTTGTTGACGTAGAGCAGTACACCACCGAGTCCGAGGCGCCCGTCGAGGGCGAGTACACCTCGGAGTCGAACGCCGCGCGCTTCGGCGACCCGCAGCCGGCCGCCGGCCTGGGCCGTCGCAAGAACGCCATCGCCCGCGTCCGGATCGTCCCGGGCACCGGCAAGTGGAAGGTCAACGGGCGCACGCTCGAGGACTACTTCCCGAACAAGGTCCACCAGCAGGAAGTCAACGAGCCCTTCAAGGTGCTCGAGCTCGACAACCGCTACGACGTCATCGCCCGCATCTCGGGTGGCGGCGTCTCCGGTCAGGCCGGTGCGCTCCGTCTCGGTGTCGCCCGTGCGCTGAACGAGGCCGACGTCGACAACAACCGCGCCGCCCTCAAGAAGGCCGGTTACCTCAAGCGTGACGACCGCGCGGTCGAGCGCAAGAAGGCCGGTCTCAAGAAGGCCCGCAAGGCTCCGCAGTACAGCAAGCGCTAATCTGCCTGCTTGTACTTTTCGTTCGCCCCGGCGGCACGTTGTGTGCTGCCGGGGCGTTCGTTTATCGGAAACCTGGTGATCCTGGTGATCCCGGGTCGGGACCCCGGTGACCCCGGGGTAGAACTCCGGAGGAGGACAGCAGTGGGACAACTCTTCGGCACGGACGGCGTGCGCGGTGTCGCCAACGCGGATCTGACGGCCGAGCTCGCGCTCGGGCTCTCCGTGGCAGCGGCTCATGTGCTCGGCGAAGTGGGCACGTTCGAGGGCCATCGGCCGGTCGCGGTGGTCGGACGAGACCCCCGCGCGTCAGGGGAGTTCCTGGAGGCCGCGGTGGTCGCCGGTCTCGCGAGCGCAGGCGTGGACGTCCAGCTCGTCGGTGTGCTGCCCACCCCCGCGGTGGCGCATCTCACCGGTGCGCTGGGCGCCGACCTCGGCGTGATGCTCTCCGCGAGCCACAACGCCATGCCGGACAACGGCATCAAGTTCTTCGCGCGCGGCGGCCAGAAGCTGGCCGACGAGCTCGAGGACCGCATCGAGTCCGTGTACGAGGAGCACCGCACCGGTGCTCCCTGGCAGCGCCCCACGGGCGCGGGCGTCGGCCGTGTGCGGACGTACGACCAGGGCCTCGACCAGTACGTCGCGCATCTCCTCGGTGTGCTGCCCAACCGCCTCGACGGACTGAAGATCGTCCTCGACGAGGCGCACGGCGCCGCCGCCCGCGTCTCGCCCGAGGCGTTCGCGCGCGCCGGTGCCGAGATCATCACGATCGGCGCCAAGCCGGACGGCCTGAACATCAACGACGGCTGCGGATCCACGCACCTGGGCCTCCTGAAGGCCGCCGTCGTCGAGCATGGCGCCGACTTCGGTGTCGCGCACGACGGTGACGCGGACCGCTGCCTCGCCGTGGACCACACGGGCGCCGAGATCGACGGGGACCAGATCCTCGCCGTCCTGGCCCTGGCCATGCGCGAGCACGGCACGCTGCGCTCGGACACCGTCGTCGCGACGGTCATGTCGAACCTCGGCTTCAAGCTCGCCATGGAGCGCGAGGGCCTCTCCCTGGTGCAGACCGCCGTCGGCGACCGCTATGTGCTCGAGTCGATGAAGGAGCACGGCTTCGCGCTCGGCGGCGAGCAGTCCGGGCACGTGATCGTCCTGGACCACGCGACCACGGGTGACGGCACGCTGACGGGGCTTCTGCTCGCGGCGCGCGTCGCCGAGACCGGGCGCAGTCTCGCGGACCTCGCCGGGGTCATGGAGCGCCTTCCGCAGGTCCTGATCAATGTGCCCGACGTCGACAAGTCGCGGGTCACGACCTCCGCCGAGCTGACGGCCGCCGTCGCCGACGCCGAGCGTGAACTGGGCGCCACGGGACGGGTGCTGCTGCGGTCGTCCGGCACGGAGCCGTTGGTGCGCGTCATGGTCGAGGCCGCCGACATCGACCAGGCGCGGTCCGTGGCCAGCCGCCTCGCCGATGTGGTGAAGTCCGCGCTGGGCTAGGCCAGTTGTGACCTGGCGGTACGCTCGCGCTGCTTGGCCCAGAGGAACTTCTGGAGCAGGAGCGTGAGCGTACCGGCGAGGACGATGCCCAGCAGGTTGAGCAGGAGCTGCTCCGTGGAGCCCCACGCCTGCTTGTACTCGTTGTAGCTGAAGGCCACGGCCGCGTTCGCCGCCGCAGGGACCGTCGTCACCGAGATCGCGACGCCGACCAGGGCACCCGACTTCGCCGAGGTGAGGGACAGCATGCCCGCCGCGCCCGCGAGGACCGCCACCACGAACGAGAACCAGTCGGGGCGGTAGATGAAGTTCGTGTTCGGGCGCTCCGACTTCAGGGCGTCGTCGCTGAACAGGTTCATCGCGTCCATGAAGTAGCTGAAGCCGACCGTCACCACCATCGCCACCGCGAAGCCCACCAGGATCGCGATGAGCGAGCGCAGGGCCAGGCGCGGGACGCGCCGGACCAGGGCGGTGCAGAAGCCCGCCAGGGGGCCGAACTCGGGGCCCACCGCCATCGCGCCGACGATCAGGATCGCGTTGTCGAGGACCACGCCGCAGGCCGCGATCATCGTGGCGAGCGTGATGAACGCCACGTAGGTGATCGAGAGCGTCGACTCCTCGTGGGTCGCGTCGGAGAGCTGCTCCCACAGGACCGCGTCCGCGCCCTCGCCCGGGGCCTCGTCCTCCGCCCTGTCCGCGCGCAGGGAGAGCGACAGGTCGATGTTCTCCAGGGCGATCGAGCCCGACTTGTCGATGCCCAGCGTGCGCAGGCCGCCGATCAGCGTGTCGCCCGCCTCACGGGCGACGTCGCACATCACGACGTCGCCCGCGGGATTGCGGGCCGCGCCCGGCATGACCGCGAGGTGCGTGGCGCCGACCGTCCTCTCGATCAGACGCACCACGTCGTCCGTCTTGTCCGCCGGGGTGATCAGGCGTAGATGCAGCATGCGCGCAGGGTAGCCGCCTGTCCGGGGTACGTGGGTTCAGAGCTTGCGCAGGCTCAGCTTCTGCACCTTGTGGTCGGGGCCCTTGCGGATGACCAGGGCGGCTCGGCCGCGCGTCGGGGCCACGTTCTCCAGGAGGTTGGGCTTGTTGATCGTGCGCCAGGTCGTGCGGGCGTAGTCCAGGGCCTCCTCCTCCGAGACCTGGGTGTACTTGCGGAAGTACGAGGACGGGTCCTGGAACGCCGTGGCGCGGAGCTTCTTGAAGCGGTTCAGGTACCAGCGCTCGATGTCCTCGGCGCGCGCGTCCACGTACACACTGAAGTCGAAGTAGTCGGCGAGGCCCACGCGCGTGCGGCCGTCCTTGCCGGGGAGGGCCGGCTGGAGGACGTTGATGCCCTCGACGATGAGGATGTCGGGACGGCGGACCGTGAGGCGCTGGTCCGGCACGATGTCGTAGATCAGGTGGGAGTAGACGGGCGCCGTCACCTCGTCCTTGCCCGCCTTGATGTCGGCGACGAAGCGGGTCAGGGCGCGGCGGTCGTACGACTCGGGGAAGCCCTTGCGGGACATCAGGCCGCGGGCCTCCAGCTCCTTGGTGGGCAGGAGGAAGCCGTCCGTCGTCACCCGCTCGACGCGGGGGTGCTCGGGCCAGCGGGAGAGCAGGGCCTGGAGGAGACGGGCGACGGTCGACTTGCCCACGGCCACGGAGCCCGCGACTCCTATGACGAAGGGCGTGCCCGACTGGGAGCCCTTCTCGCCGAGGAAGGTGTTGAGCGCGCCGCGCAGGCCGTCCGTGGCGCCTACGTAGAGGTTGAGGAGACGGGAGAGCGGCAGATAGATGTCCCGCACTTCGTCCAGGTCGATGACATCACCCAGGCCGCGCAGCTGCTCCAGCTCCTCGGCGGTCAGAGGGAGCGGCGTCTTGTCACGCAGGGCGCTCCACTCGGTGCGGGTGAGGTCGACGTAGGGAGTCGCCTCCGGCCTGTGCCGGTGGGCGCTCCGCGCGGTCGTCGGGGGTACGGAGACCGATGAGATCACAGTCCATTGTTACGGCTGTTTGAACGGGGCGGGGGGTGGGGTGCATCACCCCCTGCGGGGCTTGAACCGTTAGGGTGCGCGGGCTCGTAGGCTGCTGCTCGTGATTATTGGGGTCGGTATCGACGTGGCCGAGATCGAGCGGTTCGAGGCGGCGCTGGAGCGTACGCCGGGGATGGCGGAGCGGCTGTTCGTGGAACGGGAGTTGCTGCTGCCGAGCGGGGAACGGCGGGGGATCGCCTCGCTGGCGGCGCGGTTCGCGGCCAAGGAGGCGTTGGCCAAGGCTCTGGGCGCGCCGGCGGGTCTGCGGTGGACGGACGCGGAGGTGTTCGTCGAGGAGAGCGGGCAGCCGCGGCTGCGGGTGAAGGGGACGGTTGCCGCGCGGGCCGCCGAATTGGGGGTGCGGTCGTGGCATGTCTCGCTCAGTCATGACGCGGGGGTCGCTTCCGCCGTGGTGATTGCTGAGGGGTAGGCACTGTGCGCGGCACTGTGCGTGGCACTGGGCGCCGGGTGACACTCGGGGTATGCGTACTGCGTATTCGGTGGAGACGGTCAGGGCTGCTGAGCGGGAGTTGATGGCGCGGGTGCCGGAAGGTGCCCTGATGCAGCGGGCCGCGGCGGGGCTCGCGGTGGTCTGTGCCGAGGTGCTCGGCAAGGTGTACGGCTCCCGGGTCGTGCTGCTCGTGGGGAGCGGGGACAACGGGGGCGACGCGCTGTACGCCGGGGCGCGGCTGGCCCGGCGTGGGGCCGGGCTGTCTGCGGTGCTGCTTTCGCCTGAACGGGTGCATGCGGGGGGGCTCGCGGCCTTCCGGGGGGCTGGGGGGCGGGTTGCCGCGCGTGACGGCGCGGAGGACGTTCTTCGTGGGGCCGATCTTGTCGTGGACGGGATCGTGGGCATCGGGGGGAAGGGCGCACTTCGGGACCGGGCTTCTCAACTGGCAGGTGCTGTACGGGTATTGGGGAAACCTGTGGTCGCCGTCGACCTGCCGAGCGGTGTCGACGCGGACAGCGGGGTGGTCGTCGGCGAGGCGGTGAGAGCCGATGTGACGGTGACCTTCGGGGCGTACAAGCCGGGGCTTTTGATCGATCCCGGGCGGGAGTACGCGGGTGTGGTTCGGCTTGTCGACATCGGGCTCGGGCTTGGGCTGGGGGAGGGGGGCGGCGAGGTCGAGGCTCTGCAGTACGTCGATGTCGCCTCGCTCCTGCCGATGCCGACCGGGGAGAGCGACAAGTACCGGCGGGGTGTCGTGGGGATCGTCGCCGGGTCCGAGCGGTACCCCGGAGCGGCTGTGCTTGCCGTCGCCGGTGCGCTGCGGGGTGGTGCGGGGGCCGTGCGTTACGTGGGGCACGCGGCGGATGCCGTCATCGCGCGGTTCCCGGAGACCCTCGTCTCCGCCGGACCGCCGTCCAAGGCGGGGCGGGTGCAGGCCTGGGTGGTCGGGCCCGGGATCGGGGACGACTCCGAGCGGCTCGCGGACGTGGTCGGCGCCGATGTGCCCGTGCTGATCGACGCGGACGGGCTGCGGCTTGCCGATGCGGCGGCGGTGCGGGGGCGGGGCGCGTCCACGTTGCTCACGCCGCATGCGGGGGAGGCCGCCGCGCTGTTGGGGGTCGCGCGGGAGGAGGTCGAGCGGGGGCGCCTTGCCGCTGTGCGGGAGTTGGCGGGTCTGTACGGGGCGACCGTGCTGCTGAAGGGGTCCACGACGCTGGTCGCCGGTCCGGCGGGTGGTGCGGTGCGGGTCAACCCGACGGGGACGCCCTGGCTGGCCACCGCGGGCAGCGGGGATGTGCTTTCGGGGCTGGCGGGAGCGTTGCTCGCGGCGGGGCTCGGTGCGGGGGACGCGGGGGCGGTGGGCGCGTATCTGCATGGGCTCGCGGGGCGGCGTGCGGCGGATGGGGCGCCGGTGGGGGCGCAGGACGTGGCGGAGGCGATTCCTGTGGCTTGGCGGGATGTACGGGGGGACTAGCGTCCGGCTTGGCGGGGCGGTGCGGGTTCGTCCTGGGGCGGCCTCGGCGCTTCGTCCCCTCGGGTGCGTTGCCGCCTGCGGGTGCTTGCCCGGTGCGGGGCTTGTTCGTCTGTGGGGGCGGGGCCGCGCCGGTATGTCCGTCCTCGCTATCGTCCGGTGGCCGCTTTGGTGCTTCGGGGCCGGAGTGTCGGGAGCCGTGCTCCGGGCGGACATACCGGCACGTCCCCTCGCGTGCGCCGCCGACTGCGGGCTCGTGGGGGCTGGTCTCCCTAGCCTCCGCAGCCCCCGCCCCCGCCCCACCTCCATTGCTGTACGCGCACTGCGGGGCAATCGGGTGGGTGGGCGGGAAAGCTTGTTCGTCCAGGGGCGGATGCGGGGTGATCGGGCGGGTGGGCGGGAAAGGCTTGTTCGGGCAGGGGGGATGCGGGGGGACGGGCCGGAGGGCGGCAGAGGCCCGGCATTTCAAGGGTGTCAGCGGGCTCTGAGACACTGGTCGGCGTTATGACTGAGACCGCACCTTTGCGTGCCCGCGCCGAGATCGACCTGGCCGCCCTTCGGGCCAACGTGCGGACTTTGCGCGCCCTCGCGCCCGGCGCCGCCTTCATGGCCGTCGTGAAGGCGGACGCGTACGGCCACGGGATGGTGCCCTGCGCCCGTGCCGCCGTCGAGGCGGGAGCCACCTGGGTGGGCGCCGCGACCCCCGAGGAGGCGCTCGCGCTGCGGGCCGCCGGGATCCAGGGGCGCCTCATGTGCTGGCTGTGGACCCCGGGCGGGCCCTGGCGCGAGGGTGTCGAGGCCGATCTCGACATGTCGGTGAGCGGGCTCTGGGCGTTGCGGGAAGTGTCCGCCGCCGCGCGGGCCGTGGGGCGCACCGCGCGTATTCAGTTGAAGGCCGACACCGGCCTCGGGCGCAATGGCTGTATGCCTGCCGACTGGCCCGAACTGGTCTCGCAGGCGCGGCAGGCCGAGGACGAGGGACTGGTGCGCGTCACCGGGCTCTGGTCGCACTTCGCGTGCGCGGACGAGCCCGGACATCCGTCCATCGCCGCTCAACTGGCGCTGTTCCGCGAGATGGTCGCGGCCGCGGAGGAGCGGGGGATCCGGCCCGAGGTGCGCCACATCGCCAACTCGCCGGGCACGCTCACGCTTCCGGAGACCCACTTCGATCTCGTACGTCCCGGGATCGCGATGTACGGGATCTCGCCCAGCCCCGAGGTCGGCACATCGGAGGAGTTCGGGCTGCGGCCCGTCATGAGGCTCAGCGCCTCGCTCGCCCTCGTGAAGCACGCCCCGGGTGGTCACGGCGTGAGTTACGGGCATCACTACGTCACACCCGGCGAGACGACGCTGGGGCTCGTCCCGGTCGGGTACGGGGACGGGATCCCGCGCCACGCGTCCGGCACCGGACCCGTGCTCGTCGGCGGCAAGTGGCGGACCGTCGCCGGAAGGGTGGCGATGGACCAGTTCGTGGTCGACCTCGGCGGTGACGAGCCGGCGGTGGGCTCCGAAGCCGTCCTGTTCGGTCCCGGTGACCGGGGCGAGCCGACCGCCGAGGACTGGGCACAGGCGGCGGGCACCATCGCGTACGAGATCGTCACCCGCATCGGATCGCGTGTTCCCCGCGTCTATGTGAATGAGCGACCCGACGAGTGAGTAGGAGCGGCACGTGAGCGAGACCAGCACGGGGGCGGCCGCTGAAGCGGTGACGGAAGTGGCCGCGGCGGCCGGGAACTGGCGTAGGGCCGGATTCGCCGGCGCCGCGATAGGCGTCGTCGCTGCGGGCGCCGCGGCCGGTGTCGCCATCGAGCGGCTGACCGTCGGCCGCGGCATGCGCAAGAAGGCACGGCTCGCGCTCGACGCGTCCGGGCCGTACGGCTCGCTGCGCGGCATGCCGGGCCAGGCGTACGCCGACGACGGCACGGAGCTCTCGTACGAGGTCGACGAGGTCGACAAGGCATCGGCGGACAGCGCGCAGGCGCCGCGCCGCCGCAGGCTCTTCGGGCGCAAGGCACCCGCTCCCGTCACCGTCGTCTTCAGCCATGGCTACTGCCTGAGCCAGGACTCCTGGCACTTCCAGCGGGCGGCCCTGCGCGGCGTCGTGCGCTGTGTGTACTGGGACCAGCGCAGCCACGGCCGGTCGGGGCGCGGCGTGGCGCAGGTGGAGGACGGGAAGCCGGTCTCCATCGACCAGTTGGGGCGTGATCTGAAGGCCGTCATCGACGCGGCCGCGCCCGAGGGGCCGCTGGTTCTCGTCGGGCACTCCATGGGTGGCATGACGACGATGGCTCTCGCCGACCATTTCCCGGAGCTGATCCGCGAGCGGGTCGTCGGCGTCGCCCTCGTCGGTACGTCGTCCGGGGGGCTCGGCCAGGTCAACTTCGGGCTTCCGGTCGCGGGGATGAACGCCGTGCGGCGCGTGCTCCCGGGTGTGCTGAAGGCGCTCGGATCGCAGGCCGATCTCGTGGAGAAGGGGCGGCGGGCCACCGCGGACCTCTTCGCGGGCATCATCAAGCGCTATTCGTTCTCGTCGAAGGACGTGGACCCGGCGATCTCGCGGTTCGCCGAGCGGATGATCGAGTCGACGCCCATCGACGTGGTCGCGCAGTTCTACCCGGCGTTCGCCGAGCACGACAAGACGGAGGCGCTGAAGCACTTCGCCGAGCTCCCGGTGCTCGTCCTGGCCGGGGACAAGGACCTGGTGACGCCGAGCGAGCACAGCGAGGCCATCGCCGATCTGCTCCCGGACGCCGAGCTCGTGCTCGTCCCGGACGCCGGGCACCTGGTCATGCTGGAGCACCCAGAGGTGGTCACGGACCGTCTCGCGGACCTCCTCGCGCGCACGGGAGCCGTACCGAGCGCGGCCGATGCACGGACGTCCAGCGGCTAACGTTGGGGGGCATGGAAGCACCGCACAACCCGGCCCCCGTGAACTCCCTCGGCATCACCGTCACCTCGCCCGAGCAGATGGGTGACCTGGGTCGCCGCCTGGCCAAGCTGCTCCGCCCCGGCGACCTCGTGATGCTCACCGGCGAGCTCGGCGCCGGCAAGACGACCCTGACCCGCGGCCTGGGCGAGGGCCTCGGCGTGCGCGGCGCCGTCACGTCCCCGACCTTCGTCATCGCCCGCGTCCACCCGTCCCTGTCCGAAGGGCCGCCCCTGGTGCACGTGGACGCGTACCGCCTGGGCGGCGGGCTCGACGAGATGGAGGACCTCGACCTCGACGTCTCGCTGCCCGAATCGGTGATCGTCGTGGAGTGGGGCGACGGCAAGGTCGAGGAGCTCTCGGACGACCGCCTTCGCGTCGTCATCGACCGGGCCGTCGGCGACACGACGGACGAGGTCCGCGAAGTGACGCTGACCGGGGTCGGGACGCGGTGGGCGGCGGCCGACCTCACGCTGCTCTCGGCCTGATCCTCGTCTTTTCGCCCGAACATTCCGACAAGCCGTCGGGAAGATGTTGCGCGGCGTGCTCCGGGCGTGGTCACATGGATACCAGTACTGGTTAGGTCTACCTAACCACGTCTGCCCCCGGAGCCCAGGAGGCATCCATGTCGGCTTCAGAACGTGACGTACAGCCCCGGCCGCACGGGCTGTCGGGGCCATCGGGGATTTCCATGCGCGATCTGCTGGCGTCCTGCGCGGCCGCGAGCGCGGTCTCGACACCGCCGCGCGATCCGGAGCCCAGGGGCGACGCGGCTACGGAACGACGACGACCTTCTTGCTGATCGTCGCGAACTCCCACATCGCGTTGCCGTCCTTGCGCGACTCACGGATGCCGCCGGTCTTCTTCGACGGGTCCGGCTTCGGCGTCGAGCCGTCCGTCGCCGCGCTGAAGCCGATCGCGATGCCGTCCACGTTCGCGAAGCGCACGACATGCTCGATCGCCACGCCGTCCGTTCCGGTGACGGTGCCCGAGCGCGAGGTGACGGCGTACGTGCCGGGGACCGGGTCCACCGTGCTCGGCGTGACCTTGAACGTGCGCCGCGCCTTGCCGGACCCCGCGACCAGCCATACGCGGTCGTCGCCCACCGAGTAGACGACCCTCTCGCCCGTGCCGGACTGCGCCGGGACCGCCGTGGGGTCGGCCTTGTCCTTGGGGGAGCGCGAGGCCGCCGCGGAAGGGGACTTGTCCGGCTTCTTGCCCAGGTTGTCCGGCGCGCTGGCCGAGGCCTGGTAAGCGAGGAAGCCGACCGCGGCGAGCGCAGCGGCGGTGAGCCCGGCCACGAATCCCGAGCTGCTCCTGGACACCTGCGCCACCCTCTTCGTACTCCGTACGGCTACGGGGTGACGTTAGCAGCAGGTGTGCGGCATCCTCGGTCGGCCGTGCTCCGGGCGCCGGAGCCGTAGGCTATTCGCGTGCTCTTGCTCGCTCTGGATACCGCCACCCCCGCCGTCACCGTCGCGCTGCACGACGGCTCGTCCGTCGTCGCAGCCTCCAGCCAGGTGGACGCCCGCCGCCACGGCGAGCTGCTGCTTCCCGCCGTCGACCGGGTGCTCGCCGATGCGGGGCTCAGACTCGACGCCGTGACCGGCATCGTCGTCGGCGTGGGTCCCGGCCCGTACACGGGTCTGCGCGTCGGCCTGATGACCGCCGACACCTTCGGCCTCGCGCTCGGCGTGCCGGTGCACGGCGTGTGCACGCTCGACGGCCTCGCGTACGAATCCGGCGTCGAGGGCGGCCCCTTCGTCGTCGCCACGGACGCGCGGCGCAAGGAGGTCTACTGGGCGCGGTACGCGGACCCGCGCACCCGCCTCACCGAGCCCGCCGTGGACCGCCCCGCCGACATCGCGGACGAGGTGGCGGGCCTGCCCGCCGTCGGCGCGGGGGCCGTGCTCTACCCCGAGACCTTCCCGGACGCCCGCGCCCCCGAGCACGTCTCGGCGGCCTCGCTGGCCTCGCTCGCCGCCGAGAAGCTCGCCGCGGGCGAGGAACTACTGGCCCCCAGGCCGCTGTACCTGCGCCGCCCTGACGCGCAGGTCCCCAAGAACTACAAGGTGGTCACCCCCAAGTGACATCCGTGACGACAGTTGTCCTGCGCGAGATGCGCTGGTGGGACATCGAACCCGTCTTCGTCCTGGAGAAGGAACTCTTCCCGGACGACGCCTGGTCGCGCGGCATGTTCTGGTCCGAGCTCTCCCACGCGCGCGGGCCGCTGGCCACCCGCCGCTATGTGGTGGCGACGGACGAGGACCGGCTCGTCGGGTACGCGGGACTCGCGTCGGCCGGGGACCAGGCAGACGTACAGACCATCGCGGTGGCCCCGAGCCACTGGGGCACGGGGCTCGGCTCCCGGCTCCTCACCGATCTGCTGGGCGCGGCCACCGCCTTCGAGTGCGCCGAGGTCATGCTCGAGGTGCGGGTCGACAACACACGGGCGCAGAAGCTGTACGAGCGCTTCGGCTTCGAGCCCATCGGCTTCAGGCGCGGCTACTACCAGCCGGGCAACGTGGACGCCCTGGTGATGCGCCTGACCGATCCATCAACTTCAGTCAATCCCGTACAAGGAACCGACACCCATGGCTGACTCGCGCGACCAACCTCTCGTTCTCGGCATCGAGACCTCTTGCGACGAGACCGGTGTCGGCATCGTCCGCGGCACGACCCTGCTCGCCGACGCCGTCGCCTCCAGCGTCGACGAGCACGCGCGCTTCGGCGGCGTCGTGCCCGAGGTCGCCTCGCGCGCGCACCTGGAGGCGATGGTGCCGACCATCGACCGCGCCCTGAAGGAAGCGGGCGTGAGCGCGAAGGACCTGGACGGCATCGCGGTGACCGCGGGACCCGGCCTCGCGGGCGCGCTGCTCGTGGGCGTGTCGGCGGCCAAGGCGTACGCGTACGCGCTCGGCAAGCCGCTCTACGGCGTGAACCACCTCGCCTCGCACATCTGCGTCGACCAGCTGGAGCACGGCACGCTGCCCGAACCGACGATGGCGCTGCTCGTCTCCGGCGGCCACTCATCGCTGCTGCTCTCCACCGACATCACATCGGACGTACGCCCCCTGGGCGCGACCATCGACGACGCGGCGGGCGAGGCCTTCGACAAGATCGCGCGGGTGCTCGACCTCGGCTTCCCCGGCGGTCCCGTCATCGACCGGTACGCGAAGGAGGGCGACCCGAAGGCGATCGCCTTCCCGCGCGGCCTCACCGGGCCGCGCGACGCCGCGTACGACTTCTCCTTCTCCGGCCTGAAGACGTCGGTCGCGCGCTGGATCGAGGCCAAGCGGGCCGCGGGCGAGGACGTTCCCGTCCGTGACGTGGCGGCGTCCTTCCAGGAGGCGGTGGTCGACGTGCTGACCCGCAAGGCCGTGCGGGCCTGCAAGGACGAGGGCGTGGACCACCTGATGATCGGCGGCGGCGTGGCGGCCAACACCCGGCTGCGGGCCCTCGCCCAGGAGCGGTGCGAGGCGGCCGGGATCCGGCTGCGGGTGCCGCGGCCGAAGCTGTGCACGGACAACGGCGCGATGGTGGCCGCGCTCGGCGCGGAGATGGTGGCGCGCAACCGCTCGGCGTCCGACTGGGACCTCTCGGCGGACTCCTCGCTGCCGGTGACGGAGCCGCACGTCCCGGGCCGCTCCCACGGCCACGACCACGACCACGATCATGTGCACGAGGTCAGCAAGGAGAACCTGTACTCGTGACCGTCGCGCTGATGTGGGAGGCCCGAGCCGTCGACGGCCGGGGCGAGGAACTGCTCGCGTGGGCGCGGGCGCAGGTCCTGGACGGCGACCCGGTCCGGCGGGAGAGCTTTCGCGCCCCGCAGGACCGGGTCCTCGTCCTGACGTGGTGGGACGCCGCGTACGACGCCGACCTCCCCGAACTGCCGGAGCCCGCGACGGAGTTGGTGACGCGGGCGGTCCACAGGTGGCGGTTCGAGTCGGCGGGCCTGGACTGACGCCCCGCATCGGCCGGGGGTGATTCAGGGGCGCCGCGCCTGCCCCAGGAGCCCGTCGATGACCGCTCCCAGTTGCGTGGACACGTCGTAGTCCGCCGTCAGTTCCAGCCAGCGGTCGGCGAGTGCGGCCATGTGGGGCAGCTCCTCGGCGTCCGCTTCCGTGATCATGTCGGGGAAGTGGCGCCTGCGGTCGGGCTCCTCGGCGCGGCGGGCCATCGCCTGGCGGAAGACCAGGTCGCCGTAGACGCAGTGCCAGATGGTGCGGTAGGCGGCGACGGACTGGGCCGGTGTCAGCCCGCAGGCGACGCACGAAGCGATGATCTCCTCGACCATCCACAGGGCACCCTTGTCGGTGAGGTCGCCGAGGCTCAGCACCTCGACCACCCAGGGCATCCGGGCCAGCGTGCCGTGCATGTGTACGGAGACCGTGAGCAGCCTCTCGCGCGGGTCGTCGGGGAGCTCGGGGCGCGGGACCGTGGCGGCCATCCCGGACAGGGTGAGCATCAGGAGCTCGTCCTTGTCGCGTACGTGGTGGTAGAGCGCCATCGGGGTCGTGCCGACCTCTTTGGCGACCCGGCGCATGCTCAGGGCGGCCACGCCCTCCTCCTGGAGGATGCGGCGCGCGATGCCGACGATCGTGTCGACGTCGATGCGGCTGGGGCGGCCGCGTTTCTTCTTCTCTGCTTCCACGTGGCTCATTGTCGCGCCCGCGGTGTGCGGGTGACGCATGCCGCTGGATTTTCTATACGCGTATAGTTAATGTGCGTGAGCATGGTGAACCTCGCTGACTCGAAGCCCTTGCAGACCCGTTGGCTGCTCCCGGTGCTGCTCACCGTGCAGTTCCTGGTCTCTCTCGACATGTCCGTCGTGAACATCGCGCTGCCCGACATCGGCGACGACCTCGGCTTCGGAGCGGATTCGCTGCTGTGGGTCGTCAACGCCTACGCACTCGCCTTCGGCGGCCTCCTCATGCTGGGCGGGCGCCTCGCCGACCTGGTGGGGCGGCGGCGCACCCTGATCGCCGGGTTCGCGGTCTTCGGCGTCGCGAGCCTGGCGGGCGGGCTCGCGCAGACGCCGGGGCAGCTCGTCGCGGCGCGGGCCGTGCAGGGCGCGGG
>NZ_BAAAUG010000060.1:68881-72037 GCF_039533825.1 Streptomyces rectiviolaceus | reverse complement strand
GGCGCCCGCGGCGCGCAACGACGAGCTCGCCGTGACGGAAGCGGGGGGCCGTCGCCGCGAGGACGCCACCATGTCCGTGGTCGCCCTGGAAGGGGCCAGGGCCCACGCCGGCCTGGTGGCGGGCCGGTGGCCGCGCGGCGGCCCCGGTGGCTCCGGCGGCTCGTCCGGTGGCGTGACGGAGACCGTGCTGACCCGGGCGTTCGCCGCCGAGCTCGCGGTGCGGACCGGTGACGATGTGGTCGTGCGCGGCGCCGGTGAGCGGCTGGTGCGGATGCGGGTCGTCGGGCTCTACGCGACCGAGGGGCGCGCGCCCGCGGTCTGGGCGGGCCTGAGCAGTACGTTCGGTACGGCCGACTCCGTCGCGCTCGTGCCGCGCGGCGCGTTCACGGCGCGGCCGGGGCTCGCGAAGGACGCGGGCGCGCTGTGGCTCGGTGTGCCCGAGGCGCGGGGGCTGCGGCTCGGGGACATCGGGCCGCTGACGGAGCGGGCCCGGAAGTTCGGCGGCAGCGATGCCTCGCTCTCGGTGCTGCGGGGGAAGGATCCCGAGGCCGACCTGACCGTGTCGGCGGGGCTGCGCAGAGCGCTCGACCGGCTGACCACGCCCATCGCCGTGGCCCGCGCGGGGCTCTACGTCCCCGCCACGCTGCTCGCCGCCCTCGCGGTCGCGGCCCTGGTGCTCACAGGGCGCCAGCTCGCCGAACACCGGCGCCCGGAGCTGGCGTTGCTGGCCGCCAGGGGCGCGGGGACGCGGCGGCTCGTGGTGTCGACCGGGGTGCATTGGGCGGTGGTCGCCCTTCCTGTGGGGGTCGCCGCGCCCTTCCTCGCGGGGCCGCTGCTGCGGCTGCTCGAAGGGGCGGGGCTGCTGCACGGCGGGATGCCGGACGCGGCCGCGACCGGCGCCGCGTGGGTGGGCGCCGCCTTCGCCGTCGTGGTGCACGGGTGCGCTGTGCTGCTGCCCACGGTGCGGGTGGTGCGGGACCGGCAGGCGGTGAGCCGCCTTCGCCTGCGGGTGGGGAGGTTCGCGGGAGCGCAGCGGGTCGGGGCCGATGTGGCGCTGGGGGCGGTGGCCGTCATCGGGTGGCTGCAACTGCGGCAGTACCGGTCGCCGGTGACCGGTGACGGCGTCGACCCGGTGCTCGTGTTCGCGCCCGTGGTGATGACCACCGCGGCCGCGCTGCTCGTGCTGCGCCTGTTGCCGTTCCTGACGCGGGCCATCGACCCGCTCGCCCGGCGGGGCAGGGGGTTCGTGCTGCCGCTCGGCGGATGGCAGATCGGGCGGCGCGCGGCGCGGCACGCGGGGCCCGCCCTGGTGGTGACGCTGGCCCTGGCCGTCGCGGCCCTGAGCAGCACCGCCCTTGCCATCCTCGACCGGGGGGACCGGGACCAGGCCGCCTTCCAGGTGGGCGCCGACCTGCGCATCGAACCGGGGGAGGGTGTGCCAGCCGGGGAGCGGCGCACGATCTACGGCGCGCTGCCGGGGGTGGCTGCGGTCACTCCCGTGGTGACCACGGAGGGCTACATCGGACAGGACGCGGTGGCCGTCACCGCGGTCAACACCCGGCGCGGTCCGGTGCCTTCACTGCGGGCGGACCTCGCCGATCAGCCCGTGCGGGAGCTTGTCGCGCCGCTGGGAAAGCACGTTCCGCCGCACGGGCTTGCCGTCGGCGGCGCTCGTCCCGCACGTGAACTCCCGCTCCGGGTGAGGCTGTCCGCGGACGGCCCCGGTCGCCCTGTGCCGGTCCGGCTGACTGTCTTCTTCGAGGACGATGACGGCCTCGTCCACTCAAGTGCGGTCCTTCTTAAAGAAGATGGTCGTCAGGCAGATGGTGGTCAGGCAGATGGCCGTCGAGCGGTGCCGCTGAAGGTGCCGGTACGGAGCGGGGGCGTGCGGATCCTGCAGATCGACCTGAGCATGGCGGGCGAGACGGTGCGGCGCACCTACCGGCTCCGTGTCGACGGGGTGCCGGGGCTCACCCAGAACGCCGACTGGCGCGACCTCCGGGAGGACGCGCCGGACCGGTACGGGGCGGGGTGCCCCGGGGCTGAGCGGCCGCGCGGGGCGGTGGGGGAGGCGCCTGGGCCTGTGCTCTGCGGGGACCGGCCCGGAGCGGGCGGAGTGCTGCTCGACGCGGTGCTTCGGGGCCCCGACACGCGGCTCAAGTACCCGACGTGGAACGTCCGGCTCGGCACGGACAGCGCCAAGGGGCGCCCCGCGGCGCCCGCTCTCGCCGACCGTGCGCTGCTGGACTCCGGGGCGGTACGGGTCGGGGACGTCGTGACGGTGCGGCGGAGTACGGGGGGCAGCGTGCGGCTGAGGATCGTCGGGCGGATCGCGGCGGTGCCCGGCGTCGCACGCGACCGGCCGCGACTGCTGGCCGACTCGCGGGCCATGGCTGCGCAGTTGGTGCTGAGCGGGGCGTTGCCGGGGCCGGAGAGTGCGTGGTGGGCGGGGACGGCGCGGGGCGACGCGACGGCCGCCTGGGAGGCGGTGCGGGCCCGCCCTGGGCTCGGAACCGCGGTGGACGTGCCGCACGCGCGCGTGTCGCTCGGCGAGGATCCGCTGCGCCGCGGGGCACGCGGAGGCCTCTGGCTCTGCCTCGCACTGGCACCGGCGTTCGCCGTCATCGCCTTCACGCTGCATACGGTGCTTTCGGCGCGGGCGAGGGGGCGGGAGTTCGCGCTGCTGAGGGCGCTGGGGGTACGGAGGGGGCAGCTCGCCGCGTACTTGTGGACGGAGCAGTTGGCGCTCGCGGGGGTGGCGGCGCTCCTGGGCACGGGACTCGGGGCGGGGCTCGCCGCGGTGATCATGCCGGTGGTGACGGTGGACGCGGACGGCGCCCCGGTCTTTCCCGGGCTGCTTACGGAGGTGCCGTGGGGGCGGGTGTGGCTTGTGGCGGGTGGGGTGACGGTGGTGATCTGCGGGGTGGTGAGTGGGGTTGCGCGGGTTTTGGGGCGGGTGGATCTGGGGCGGGTCTTGCGGGCGGGGGAGGACGGGTGAGGGGGGCTGTGAGGTGGTTGGGGTTGCGGGGGTACGTTCCCCGCCCGCCCCCATCCGTACGGACAACCCACCCACCCCCTGGCACCGCGGGGCAATCGGGCGGGTGGGTGGGAAAGGCCTGTTCGGGCAGGGGGAGCTGCGGGGTGATCGGGTGGGTG
>NZ_BAAAUG010000060.1:65542-68797 GCF_039533825.1 Streptomyces rectiviolaceus | reverse complement strand
TTGTGAGGTACGGGGTGTGGGGGCAGGTGGGGCTTGGTGTGTTGGTGTTTGTACTCAGTGCTCTCGCTGCCGGCGGGCCCGGGGTGCTTGAGCGGGCGGCCGGGGGTGCCTTGGGGGCCCGGCTCGAGCAGGTGCAGCGGGATGCGCCCGGGGTCACCCACCGGGTGCGGTTCGGTCCCGAGGACGAGAGGGGGGCGGAGAGCTCGCTGGGGGCTGACCTGCGGCGGGTCTCCACCGCCGTCGAGAACGCCGCACCCGCCACCCTCCGCGGCGACCTCGTGCGCGACTCCACCCGGATCGCCCTGCCCGGCGTACGGACCCGTGACGGCACCACCCTGTCGCTGGTGTACGCCTCCGACGCCCCGCCCCGTTCCGCGTACACGGCCGGGCGGCCCCCTGCCGCGCGGGGGCGCGTCGTGGAGATCTCGGTCTCCACACGTACCCGTGATGCCCTGAAGCTGCGGCTCGGGCAGGAACTCCGGCTCGGTCCCGGCGCGTTGGAGAACGTGGACGCACCGGCACGCGTGGTCGGGTTCTACGCCGCCGACGGCGAGCGGCGGCTCTGGCGTGAGCAGCCCCTGCTCGCGCGTACGGGACGGGACGCGCGCGACGGGGCGGCGCGGTACGCCGGCGCCCTGCTCGCGCCGCGCGGCGTCGAAGTGCTGCAGAGCCAGGCGGAGGCCGACCTCACCGTGGTCTGGGGCATGCGGCTCGACCTCGGCGATGATGCTTCGCGCTTCGTCGGCGATCAAGGGCAGCGCGACTTCGAGCGACTGATGCTCCGTTACCCGGACTCCGTGCGGGGCGCCACATGTGATCTGGGGATGGTCAGCGGCGGCATGCCCTGCGCCTTCGGTGCACATCCGGCCGCCGAGTCGGAGACCGCGACCGAACTGCCGGACGCCTTGGAGGAGTTCCAGCGGCAGTGGCGGCAGGGCAGTGTCGTGATCTCCTTCGCGCTCGCTTCGGTGACGGCGGTCGGGCTCGCGGCCGTGGTGGTCGGCGCGCTGCTGTCCGTGCGTCGCAGGCTCGACGTTCATCGGCTGCAACGCGCGCGTGGGGCATCGGCCTTGGGGATGGCCCTGGGGCGGGCGGTGGAGACCGCACCGGCCGTGGCGCTGGGATTCGGGAGCGGCTGCGCGGTCGCGTCGGTGCTGCCGGGGGCCTCGTCCGCGTACGGGCGGGGGCTGCTCGTCGCCGTGGGGGCGTGGCTGGTGCTGCCCCTTCTGACCTGGTGGGCCGTGCGGGACCGGGCGCTTCTGCGGGGGAAGGGGGCAGGCGGCGGGCGCCGTGTCGTCGCCGAGGCGGGTGTGGTGGCCGTCGCCGTGGCGGGTGTCCTCGCGCTGCGGGCCCGTGGGACGACGGGCGGCTCGGAGGGCGATCCCTTGCTCGCCGCCGTGCCCGTGCTGCTCGGGCTCGCCACGGTCGTGGTGCTGGTGCGCCTCTACCCCTTGCCGGTACGCCTCGTCGCGCGCCGGGCCGCCCGGGGACGCGGAGCCGTGGCTCTCGTCGCGCTCTCCCGCGCCGCCAAGGAAGCCCCGGCACGGGCGCTCGCGCTGCTCGTCCTGGTGGTGACGCTTGCCGGTGCCGTGTTCGGCGGTCTGGTCACGGAGACGCTGACGGAGGGGCGGCGGGATGCCGCCGCCTGGCGGGTGGGTGCCGATGCCTCCTTCCTGGGGGCGGGGCGCGACCCGGACACCGCCGGGCGCCTGGCACGCGCGCGTGGAGTGCGGCAGACCGTGGCGGTACGGCAGCTGCGGGTCGACCCGGCGAGCGGGACGGACGGAGGGCGGTACGGAATCGCGAGCCTGGTGGGCGTCGACGGCACGAAACTGCGCTCGGCGGCCGGGAGTTCGGCAGCCGCCCGCGCACTGCGGGACGCCGGACTCGGCAAGGGCAAGGGCAAGGGAAGCGGCCGTGACATCCGCGTACTCGCCGACGCGGCCGACGCGGGGGACCTGCTGACCATCACCGTGCACGGCAAGGAGCGGCGCCTGCGCGTCGTGGGCACCCTCCCCGAAGCGGTGCGCCGCGACCCGGCGCTCGGCCCCGTGCGCGCCGCCACCGAAGCCAGGGACCACCTCCTGCTCGCCGACAACCAGGACCTCAAGGCCTTCGGCGCAAGTGAGTTCGAGGAGTCCGCCCTGCTGCTTTACGGGCCTCAGCTGGACGTCCGCGAGCTGCGTTCCGTCGTCCCGCGCACCGCTCCCGGCGCCACCACCGGAGAGCTGCGGATCCGTGCCGAGGAGCAGGCCGAGGCCGACGACGACGGTCTGATCGCGGCCCTGACCGCCGCACACACCGCCTGCACCGCCCTGGCCGTGCTCCTCGCGCTGCTCGCCCTCGTGCTCGAACTCCTGCTGTCAGCCCCCGCACGCGGCGACGCCGCCGCCCGGCTGCGCACGCTGGGGCTCGGCGGCCGGGCCACCGCAGGGCTGCATCTGCTCCAGCTGCTGCCCCTGGTGCTCACGGCCGTGGCCGGTGGCGTCGTGCTCGGTCTGACCCTGCCCGGGCTGCTCGGACCCGCCCTCGACCTGCGGGAGTTCACCGGCGGGCCCACCGCGCCCGCCCTGCGGACCGACCCGCTGTTCACCGCGGCCCTCGCCGCCGGAACCGTCGCCCTGGTGGCCGTGGCGGTGGGCGTGGAGACCTGGCTGGGGCGGCGTCGGGGCCTTGGAGCCGTGCTGCGACTGGGGAGGAACGATGACTGAGCTCGCCGATCTGGAGGCGCGCGCGAACGCCGCGCGCCGTCCCGCGGGGGACGCGGGCCTTGTCGTCTGCGACAACCTCGTACGCGTCTATCGCACCGACAAGGTGGAGGTGCAGGCCCTCCAGGGGCTCGACCTGGTGGTCGGGGAAGGGGAGTGCGTGGCCCTCGTGGGCGCGTCGGGCTCCGGCAAGTCCACCCTCCTGTCGATCCTCTCGGGGCTCGATCTGCCGACCGCGGGACGGGCGCGGGTCGCAGGGCACGACCTGCTCGCCATGGGGCGCCGCGAGCGCCTCGGCTACCGCAGGAAGACCGTCGGCTTCGTGTGGCAGCAGACAGGGCGCAATCTGCTGCCGTACCTCACCGCCGTCGAGAACGTCGCGCTGCCGATGAAGTACGCGCGCGTGCCCCGTCGCGAGCGGGCGGCGCGGGCCGCCGAACTGCTTGGCGTGCTCGGTGTCGCGTACTGCCGCGACCGGCGGCCCGCCGAGCTCTCCGGCGGACAGCAGCAACGCGTCGCCGTGGCACGGGCGTTCGCGGGCCGGCCC
>NZ_BAAAUG010000060.1:382-65439 GCF_039533825.1 Streptomyces rectiviolaceus | reverse complement strand
CCCCGCGTGTGCTGCTCGCCGACGAGCCCACCGGGGAGCTGGACACGACCAGTGGCGAGGAGGTGTTCGCCGCGCTGCGCCGCGCCAACGAGGAGCTCGGCGCGACCGTCCTGGTCGTCACGCACGATCCGCTCGTCTCCGGGCAGGTCCGCCGCACGGTGCGCATCCGGGACGGCCGTACGTCCACGGAGACGCTGCGCGAACAGGGCGGCGCGGGGGAGGAGTTCACGGTTCTGGACCGGGCTGGGCGGTTGCAGTTGCCGCGTGACTACGTGGAGCGCTACGGGCTGAGCGGCCGCGTGCGCCTCACCGAGGAGCCGGATCACATCGGCGTCTGGGGCGAGGGGCCGGATGCGCCCCCGACCGGCCCCTGAGCAGGCGCTCTGTCTTCGCATGACTTCTCGTGCACAGGACCTCTAACTTCACGCCTTGACGGAAGCATGGTCCGTACCTATGGTCTCGGGCCAACACGCATGTTCAGAAAGGCACTTGAAGTTCACATACGAGAATGGATGGCCCTTCGCATGGCTGACACCCCCACACCCGTGCGCCACCACCGCAGATCCCGCAGGTCCCGCAGAGCAGTCCTCGCGACCCTCGCCTCCGTGGTGACCGCCCTGGTCGCCGCCCTCCTCGCCTGGCCCGGCGCCGAGCCCGCCGACGCGGCGCCCAGCACTTTCGCGCACCCCGGAGTCACCGTCTCCCGCGGACAGCTGGACTTCACCAGGGAGAAGGTCAACGCCGGCGCCCAGCCCTGGAAGGGCGCCCACGACCAGATGATGGGGAGCAAGTACGCCTCCCTTTCGCGCACCCCCAAGCCCCGCGCGGTCGTCGAGTGCGGCTCGTACTCGGACCCCAACTACGGCTGCACGGACGAGCGCGAGGACGCGATAGCCGCGTACACCACGGCACTTGCCTGGTACATCACCCGTGACGACCGCTACGCCAAGAAGTCCATCGAGCTGATGGACGCCTGGTCCGGCACCATCAAGGACCACACCAACAGCAACGCCCCGCTCCAGACCGGCTGGGCGGGATCGTCCTGGCCCAGGGCGGCCGAGATCATCAAGCACACGTACACCGGCACTTGGGGCAACTCGGGCCGCTTCGCGACGATGCTGCGCAACGTCTATCTGCCCGAGATCATCAACGGCTCCAACTCCAACGGGAACTGGGAGCTGTCGATGATGGAGGCCGCCATCGGCATCTCCGTCTTCATCGAGGACAAGGGGTCGTACGACAAGGCGATGGCGAAGTTCCGTACGCGCACCGCCGCGTACGTCTATCTCGCCTCCGACGGCGAACTGCCCAAGACCGTGCCCAGCCAGAACCTCGACACCCGCGCGAAGATCGTCAAGTACTGGCAGGGACAGGGCACCTTCACCACCGGGCTCACCCAGGAGACGTGCCGCGACTTCACCCACACCGGATACGGGCTCTCCGCGATCTCCCATGTCGCCGAGACCAGCCGCATCCAGGGCGAGGACCTCTACAAGACGGACGTCGGCGAGCGGCTGCGCCAGGGCCTCGGCTTCCAGGCCAGGTACGAACTGGGCGAGGCGCCGCCGGGCTCGCTCTGCGGCGGCTCGGTCCACCGGGGCCTCGGGCCGGTCACCGAGGTCGGCTACAACGCGCTCCACAGCCGCCTGGGCCACGCCATGAGCAACACCCAGAAGCTCACCGAGAAGAACCGTCCGGCAGGCTCCAACAACCTGTTCGTCGCCTGGGAGACCCTGACCCACGCGGACAACCCGAGCTGATCCGGACCTTGTTCGGCCGGGCGTGCGGTGACCATACTGGCGCCCGGCCCAACAGGGCCGTACGGGGGGAGCGGGCATGACCGGGAGCGCAGTCGTCGTCGAGGACCTGCACCGTACGTACGGCAGCGGCGCGTCCGCCGTGCACGCCCTGCGCGGCGTCTCCTTCACCGTCCCGCGCGGTGAGCTGGTCGCCCTCAAGGGGCGCTCGGGGTCCGGCAAGACGACCCTGCTCAACCTCGTCGGCGGGCTCGACGCCCCGGACACGGGGAAGATCACCGTCGAAGGGCTCGAACTCGCGGGCCTCGGCGAGAACGGCCTCCTGGAGCTGCGCCGCGACCACGTCGGCTTCATCTTCCAGTCCTTCGGACTCATCCCGATCCTCACCGCCGCCGAGAACGTCGGCGTGCCCCTGCGGCTCCGCAAGACCGACCCGCGCGAGCGTGAGGAGCGCGTCGCGCTGCTGCTCGCCCTCGTCGGACTCGCCGACCATGCCGAGCAGCGGCCGGGCGAGCTCTCCGGAGGGCAGCAGCAGCGCGTGGCGATCGCCCGCGCGCTGGCCAACAAGCCCTCCCTGCTCATCGCGGACGAGCCCACCGGGCAGCTGGACGCCGAGACCGGGCTCGCGGTGATGGAGCTCCTTCGCGCCGTCGTCCGCGGTGAGGGCGTCACCGCCCTGGTCGCCACGCACGACGCGGCGCTGCTCGACCTCGCCGACCGGGTCCTCGAACTGAGCGACGGCGAGATCGTCGAGCGCTGACGCCGCGGCGGGGCCCCGGCCCGCCACATCAGGGTTACGTCAAGGAGCACCCTTCTCCGCACCCATGTCCGAATTGCGGGAATTGTTGGCCGTAAGGTCGACGCTGCGTACAGAGCAGTTTCGGGAAGACAATGGGGCCATGGCACGCGGCAAGCTTCGGATATACCTCGGTTCGGCACCGGGCGTCGGCAAGACGTACGCGATGCTGTCCGAGGCGCACCGCCGCATCGAGCGCGGCACCGACTGCGTCGTCGCCTTCGTGGAGCACCACGACAGGCCGCGCACCGAGGTGATGCTGCACGGCCTGGAGCAGGTGCCCCGCAAGGACCTGGACTACCGCGGCACCCTGTTCACCGAGATGGACGTCGACGCCGTCCTGGAGCGGTCGCCCGCCGTCGCACTCGTGGACGAACTGGCGCACACCAATGTCCCCGGATCCCGCAACGCCAAGCGCTGGCAGGACGTCGAGGAACTCCTCGCCGCGGGCATCGACGTCGTCTCGACCGTGAACATCCAGCACCTGGAGTCGCTCGGCGACGTCGTCGAGTCGATCACCGGCGTACGTCAGCGCGAGACCGTGCCGGACGAAGTGGTGCGGCGCGCGGACCAGATCGAGCTGGTCGACATGTCGCCCCAGGCACTGCGCCGCCGCATGGCCCACGGCAACATCTACAAGTCCGACCGGGTCGACGCGGCCCTGTCCAACTACTTCCGGCCCGGCAACCTCACCGCCCTGCGCGAGCTCGCGCTGCTCTGGGTCGCCGACCGGGTCGACGAATACCTCCAGCAGTACCGCGGCGAGCACGACATCCGCTCCACCTGGCAGGCCCGCGAGCGCATCGTCGTCGGCCTCACCGGCGGCCCCGAGGGACGCACGCTCATCCGCCGCGCATCCCGGATGGCAGCCAAGGGCTCAGGCAGCGAGATCCTCGCCGTCTACATCGCCCGCAGCGACGGCCTCACCGCGGCATCGCCCAAGGAACTCGCGGTCCAGCGCACCCTGGTGGAGGACCTGGGCGGCACCTTCCACCACGTCATCGGCGACGACATACCGGCCGCGCTGCTCGACTTCGCCCGCGGGGTCAACGCCACCCAGATCGTCCTCGGCTCCTCGCGCCGCAAGACCTGGCAGTACATATTCGGACCCGGCGTCGGCGCGACGGTCGCCCGCGAATCGGGCCCCGACCTGGACGTCCACATCGTCACGCACGACGAGGTCGCCAAGGGTCGCGGCCTGCCCGTGGCGCGCGGGGCACGGCTCGGGCGGTCCCGGAGCATCTGGGGCTGGCTGGTGGGCGTCGGCGGCCCGGCGCTCCTGACGCTGCTCCTGACCCATGTCGACGCCGACCTCGGACTCGCCAACGACATGCTGCTGTTCCTGACGCTCACCGTCGCAGCCGCGCTGCTCGGCGGTCTCCTTCCCGCCCTGGCGTCGGCGGCGTTCGGCTCGCTGCTCCTCAACTACTACTTCACGCCACCGCGGCACCTGTGGACGATCTCCGACTCCAAGAACATCGTCGCGATCATCGTCTTCGTGGGCGTCGCGATCTCCGTCGCATCCGTCGTGGACCTCGCCGCGCGCCGTACCCACCAGGCCGCCCGGCTGCGCGCGGAGTCGGAGATACTCTCCTTCCTCGCGGGCAGCGTGCTGCGCGGCGAGACCTCGCTCGACGCCCTCCTTGAACGCGTACGCGAGACCTTCAGCATGGACTCCGTGGCACTCCTGGAGCGTGCGAGCGATGTCGCCCCCTGGACCTGCGCGGGCCGCGTCGGCGACGGCCGCATGCTCGACCGTCCCGAGGACGCGGACGTGGACATGCCGGTCGGCGATCACATGGCGCTCGCCCTGTCCGGCCGGGTCCTGCCCGCCGAGGACCGCAGGGTGCTCGCCGCGTTCGCCGCGCAGGCCGCCGTGGTCCTCGACCGCCAGCGCCTGAAGTCCGAGGCCGACCAGGCCCGCACCCTCGCCGAGGGCAACCGCATCCGCACCGCGCTGCTCGCCGCCGTCAGCCATGACCTGCGTACGCCGCTCGCGGGCATCAAGGCCGCCGTCTCGTCCCTGCGCTCCGACGACGTGTCCTGGTCCGAGGAGGACCAGGCCGAGCTGCTCGAAGGCATCGAGGACGGCGCCGACCGCCTTGACCACCTGGTCGGCAACCTCCTGGACATGTCCCGCCTGCAGACCGGCACGGTCACCCCGCTGATCCGCGAGATCGACCTCGACGAAGTCGTCCCCATGGCGCTCGGCGGCGTCCCCGTCGGCAGCGCGGACCTCGACATCCCCGAGACGCTGCCCATGGTCTCGGTGGACAAGGGACTCCTGGAGCGGGCGGTCGCCAACATCGTCGAGAACGCCGTCAAGTACAGCCTCGACGCCGAACCGGTCCTGGTGTCCGCGAGCACGCTCGGCGACCGCGTCGAACTGCGTGTCGTGGACCGCGGGCCGGGTGTCCCCGATGGAGCCAAGGACCGCATCTTCGAGCCGTTTCAGCGCTACGGTGACGCTCCGCGCGGCGCTGGTGTCGGCCTGGGCCTCGCGGTCGCACGCGGCTTCGTCGAGTCCATGGGCGGCACGCTGGAGGCCGAGGACACCCCCGGTGGCGGCCTCACCATGGTCCTGACCCTGCGGGCGGCGGCGGGCGGACCGCAGGCCCTGCCGGACCTCTCCGTCCCGATCACCTCATGACCGCCACCAAGACCGCCCCCATGACCGCCACCACCGACAAGACCCACAAGCCCGAAAGGCAGGTACCGATGACCCGGGTGCTCGTGGTCGACGACGAGCCGCAGATCGTACGCGCCCTCGTGATCAACCTGAAGGCGCGCAAGTACGACGTGGACGCGGCCCCGGACGGGGCCACCGCGCTCCAGCTCGCCGCCGCGCGTCACCCCGACGTGATCGTGCTCGACCTCGGCCTGCCCGACATGGACGGGGTCGAGGTCATCAGGGGCCTGCGCGGCTGGACGCGCGTCCCGATCCTGGTGCTCTCCGCGCGGCACAGCTCCGACGAGAAGGTCGAGGCGCTCGACGCGGGCGCCGACGACTACGTCACCAAGCCGTTCGGTATGGACGAGCTCCTGGCCCGCCTTCGCGCCTCCATCCGCAGGGCCGAGCCCACTGGAGCGGGCGAGGACGACGTGATGGTGGACACGGAGGACTTCACGGTCGACCTGGCCGCCAAGAAGGTCAACCGCGACGGACGCGACGTACGGCTGACGCCCACCGAATGGCATCTGCTCGAGGTCCTGGTGCGCAACACCGGGCGCCTGGTCAGCCAGAAGCAGCTGCTCCAGGAGGTCTGGGGTCCTTCGTACGGCACGGAGACGAACTACCTGCGCGTCTACATGGCACAGCTGCGCCGCAAGCTGGAGGCGGACCCGGCGCATCCGCGGCACTTCATCACCGAGCCGGGAATGGGTTACAGGTTCGAGCGGTGAGTCAAGGGTCGGGACCGGGCTGAGCGGGCATAAGCACAGATGAGCGCACCCATTGCGGCGCTGTCGGCGACCCCCGGTACGCTTCCTGTATGAGTGCTGTTCCTGGTTCCGAGAAGCCGGCAGGCCGTTTCCGGCGCATGCTCGACCGGCTGTCCTCCTCCCAGGAGGATCTGGAGTCGGAGGAGCTGCGCGAGGACGCCGAGACGGCTGGGTGCACCCGCATCGGAGACTGCCACGACCGCCAGATAGTCACGGTTACTGGTACCTTGCGCACGGTCACCCTGCGACCACGCGCCGGCGTCCCCGCCCTGGAGGCGGAGCTGTTCGACGGCTCCGCGGCACTGGACGTGGTGTGGCTCGGCAGGCGCTCCATCGTGGGGATAGAGCCCGGGCGCAAGCTGATCGCGTCCGGCCGGATCTCGATGAGCCGGGGCCGCCGGGTGCTCTTCAACCCCAAGTACGAACTCAGACCCCTCGGACGGGAGTAGCCGGTGACGTCCCTCGACAAGCCGACGGACGAAGGAAGCACGGATCAGGACGCCGATTCCAGGGCCGTGACCGAGGCCGCGCTCTTCGAGGCGTTCGGCGGCGTGCGGGGCATGGTGGAGACCGTTCTCCCCGGCCTCCTCTTCGTGACCATCTTCACGATCAACAAGGACCTGCACATGTCGGCCATCGCGGCCCTCGCGGTGTCCCTGGTGCTCGTGGCGGTCCGCCTGGTCACGAAGGACACCATGAAGCACGCCTTCAGTGGCGTCTTCGGCGTCGCCTTCGGTGTGGTCTTCGCGATGATGACCGGCAACGCCAAGGACTTCTATCTGCCGGGCATGCTCTACACCCTGGGCCTCGCCCTCGCCTACCTCATCACGGCCGTGGCGGGCGTCCCGCTGATCGGCCTGATCCTCGGCCCGGTCTTCAAGGAGAACCTCTCCTGGCGGACCCGCAATCCCGGCCGCAAGAAGGCGTACACGAAGGCCAGTTGGGCCTGGGGCCTGATCCTGCTCGCCAAGTGCGCGATCCTCTTCCCGCTCTACTGGTGGGCGGACACGACCCAGTTCGGCTGGGTCCTGATCGCCCTGAAGATCCCGCCGTTCCTGCTCGCCGTCTGGCTGACGTGGGTCTTCCTCGCGAAGGCGCCGCCGCCGATCGACGTCTTCGCGGAGATGGAAGAGGCGGAGAAGGCCGAGAAGGAGCGGAAGGCGGCGGCGCGGGGGCAAGACGCCTGAGCCGGCAACGAATGGGGGCGCCCGGAATCTTCCGGGCGCCCCCATTCACGTACCAGAAGCGACTAGCCGGCCGCTTCTTCCCGGCGCACCGAGAGCAGGTCCTCCAGCTGCTCCTCGCGGGCCTGTGCGGCCACGAACAGCAACTCGTCCCCCGCTTCCAGGGAATCGTCCGCGGTCGGCGCGAGGACGCGCGTGCCGCGGATGATCGTCACCAGCGAGGTGTCCTGGGGCCACTCGACGTCGCCGACCTGCGTGCCCGCGAGGGCCGACTCGGGCGGCAGGGTCAGCTCGACGAGGTTCGCGTCGCCGTGGCTGAAGCGGAGCAGCCGGACGAGATCGCCGACGCTGACCGCCTCCTCGACGAGCGCGGACATCAGGCGCGGGGTCGAGACCGCGACGTCGACGCCCCAGGACTCGTTGAAGAGCCATTCGTTCTTGGGGTTGTTCACGCGGGCGACGACCCGCGGGACGCCGTACTCGGTCTTCGCGAGCAGCGAGACGACGAGGTTGACCTTGTCGTCTCCGGTCGCGGCGATCACCACGTTGCAGCGCTGGAGCGCCGCCTCGTCGAGCGAGGTGATCTCGCAGGCGTCGGCGAGCAGCCACTCGGCCTGCGGGACGCGCTCGACCGAGATGGCGGTCGGCGCCTTGTCGATGAGCAGAATCTCGTGCCCGTTCTCCAGGAGCTCACCGGCGATGGAACGTCCCACCGCGCCTGCTCCGGCAATGGCGACCCTCATCAGTGACCGCCTTCTTCAGGGCCTTCGGCGAACGCCGCTTCGACCTTCTCGACCTCGTCGGTGCGCATCATCACGTGCACCAGGTCACCCTCCTGGAGCACCGTCTGGGAGGTCGGAAGGACCGCCTCGCCCAGCCGGGTGAGGAAGGCCACGCGTACGCCGGTCTCCTCCTGGAGCTGGCTGATCTTGTGGCCGATCCAGGACTCGGACGCGTGCACCTCGGCGAGCTGCACGCCGCCGGTGGGGTCGCGCCACAGCGGCTCGGCCCCGGAGGGCAGCAGCCTGCGCAGCATCTGGTCGGCGGTCCAGCGGACCGTGGCGACCGTGGGGATGCCGAGGCGCTGGTAGACCTCGGCGCGGCGCGGGTCGTAGATGCGGGCGGCGACGTTCTCGATGCCGAACATCTCGCGGGCCACGCGGGCGGCGATGATGTTCGAGTTGTCGCCGCTGCTGACCGCGGCGAAGGCGCCCGCCTCCTCGATGCCGGCCTCGCGCAGGGTGTCCTGGTCGAAGCCGATGCCGGTGACGCGGCGGCCGCCGAAGCCGGAGCCCAGACGGCGGAAGGCGGTGGGGTCCTGGTCGATCACGGCGACCGTGTGCCCCTGTTGTTCCAGGGTTTGCGCGAGAGCGGATCCGACTCTCCCGCAGCCCATGATGACGATGTGCACGCCCGTCCTTCCGGCTGTGTCAATACTTTTTGCTCAGGCTGAACGGTAAAAGCGTCTCAGACCGACGCCCAAGCTACACACGCGCGGTCCGTGGAGGGCACCCCCGTGCACCGCCCGGTGCTCACGGACGCGGCACGGATGCGGCACGGACTCAGTCCACGCTGCGCAGCAGGCCCTCGACGGACTTGAGCCGGTGGTCGAGCTCGACGAGCTGCAGCCGGTTCGCCTCCTGCTCGGAGCGGGCGCGCTCGACGACCTCCTTGTAGGCCTGCATCGCCTCCGCGTACTGGCGGTCCCGATCGCGGTTGCGCTGCGACTGGAAGTAGGCGACGGCCACGACCGCGCCGGCGAGTATCAGGAAGAAGGCGACCGGGATGATCACGTCGTCCATTAAGACCCCTCTGGTGAGTGCTGTCCGGCCTCGTCCGACGCGTCCTGCCGGACGGCCGCGAGGATCGTGTCCACGTTCAATCGCACGTCGAACGGCGCCAGTTCGAAGTACTTGAGCGCCTTGCCGTCGTCGGAGAGCTCCAGGCGGCCGACGACGAGACCGGCCTTCTCCAGACGTTCGAGGTGCATGTAGAGCAGAGGGCGGGAGACACCGAGCCGCCGCGCCAGTTCGCTGACGTACAGCTGCCCCGGGGCGAGCTCGGTGATGATCCGGATGCGCTGGGCATGGCCGACCGCGGAGAGAAAGGCGAGCAGCTCTTCGCTGTCCATGGCCCGCCTTCTCACTGGTCTTTTCACTGGTCCCGAAACCTGTCAGCCAAGACTTACGCATGACGGGATCCACTGTCAATCCGCCTTCTCTCGCTTCGAATGACAGTTGACGGCTCGTTCCTACACCTGTCAGTCTCCACTTACACATGAAGGACGAAGGGGTGGGACCGGCATGAGCAAGGGATCGGTAACGGTGCGCGTGGCGAGATGGAGCGCGCTGCATCCAGGGCGCGCGATCGTCGGCTGGCTGGTGTTCGTGGTGCTCTGCCTGGGGGGCGGCATCGCCGCCGGCATGAACAGCGCGACATCGGAGGACTTCCGTGTCGGCGAGGCGGGCCGCGCCGAGGCCCTGGCGACCGAGGGCGGTGTCCAACTGCGGTCCACGGAACAGGTGCTGATCCGTGCCGGGTCCGGGCCGCTCGACCAGGCGACCGCCGACGCCGCCGTCAAGGACATCACGGCCCGCATGAAGTCGCTGCCCGAGGTCGCATCGGTGGCGCCGCCGGTGCGGTCTGCCGACGGGCGGGTCCTGCGGGTCCAGGTGGAGCTGAACGGCTCCGAGCAGGACGACCAGAAGAACGTCCCCCCGTTGCAGGCCCAGACCGAGGAGGCCGCGAAGGCCCACCCGGACCTGGTGATCGAGAAGACCGGCGACGCCTCCGTGAGCAAGGGAGTCGACGACCAGCGCAACAAGGACCTGCAGGTCTCCGAGGCGATCACACTGCCCGTCACGCTGATCACGCTCGCCCTGGTCTTCGGCTCGGTGATCATGGTCGGCGTACCGCTGCTGCTCGCGGTCACCTCGATCATGGCGACGATGGGCCTGGCGATGCTGGCCTCGCACCTGCTGCCCGACACCGGCGTCGGGATGAGCATGATCCTGCTCATCGGCATGGCCGTCGGGGTCGACTACACGCTCTTCTACCTCAAGCGCGAACGCGAGGAGCGGGCCCGCGCGGGCGGCCGGCTCACCTCGGAGGCGCTCGTCGAGGCCGCCGCCGCGACGGCGGGCCGCGCCATCGTGGTCTCCGGACTCGCCGTGATCGTCTCCACCACCGCGCTCTTCCTGGCCCGTGACGTCATCTTCGACTCCCTCGCCACCGGCACCATCCTGGTGGTCGCCGTCGCCGTGGTCAGCTCGGTGACGGTGCTGCCCGCACTCCTCGTCAAGCTCGGCCGCCGCACCGAGCGCCGCGCCGCCAAGCGCCTCGCGCAGGGCAAGCCGGTCCGTACGTACGGCGAGAAGAAGCCGGGACGGGCCTGGAACGCTCTGCTCGCGCCCGCCCGCAAGCACCCCGCCCTCACCCTGTGCCTGTCGGTCCTCGTCATGCTGGGGCTCGCGCTGCCCGCGCTGAACATGAACCTCAAGAACCCTGCGCGCGACAGCTTCTCGCGCGACATCGACGCGATGAAGGGGTACGACAGGCTGCTCGATGCCTTCCCGGAGCAGCGCGTCAGGCACCTGGTCGTGGTGCGGGCCGAGGCCTCGCAGGCAGGTGACGTGCGCGACGCCCTGACGGCGCTCGACCGCAGGGCGCAGTCCGACCCGCTGTTCTCGCACGCCTCCGGTGCTCCGCTCCTCCGCTCCTCAGAGGACCGCAGGACCACCACCCTGGAGCTCAACGCCCCGCACCCGACGTACTCGAAGAAGGCCGAGGACTCGCTCGGCCACCTCCGCCACGACCACCTCCCCGCGACCGTCGGCAAGCTGCCCGGCGTCGAGACCGCCGTCACCGGCGAAGTGCCGCGCGGCACCGACTACGTGGAGCACCAGAACCAGAAGCTGCCGCTCGTCCTCGGCTTCCTGCTCCTGATGACCTTCGCCATGACGGTCCTCGCGTTCCGCTCCGTCGTCCTCGGACTGCTCGGCATCGTGCTCAACCTGCTCTCCGCCGCGTCCGCGCTCGGGCTGCTCGTCCTGGTCTTCCAGGGAAAGTGGGCCGAGGAACTGCTCTCGTTCGTCTCGCTCGGCGGGATCTCCTCGCGGGTGCCGCTCTTCCTCTTCGTGATCCTCTTCGGGCTCTCGATGGACTACCAGGTGTTCGTGGTCAGCAGGATCCGGGAGGCCGCGCTGAACGGCGTACCCACGCGGCAGGCCGTCATCCAGGGCATCAGCTCCTCGGCCAAGGTCGTCACCAGCGCCGCGATCGTCATGGTCACCGTCTTCGCTAGCTTCGTGATGCTGCACATCCTGGAGATGAAGCAGATGGGGTTCGTCCTCGCGGCGGCCGTCCTGCTCGACGCGTTCGTGATCCGCATCATGATCCTGCCGGCGGCGCTGCTGCTGCTCGGGCGTGCCACCTGGTGGCCGTCCCGTGCGATCCACCGCGCCGAGGAGCGGGCGGCGGAGCGCTATGGGCCCCACGGGGCGCAGGAGGTCCAGGAGGCACCGGAAGCCGCCGATCAGCGTCCGCTTTCCGGGCATTGGGCGGAGCCCGGGGCGGCGCGTCGTGGCTAACCGGAGCAGTTAGGGGGTGGTGGGTGGGCGGGCACCCATTCGAACGCTTACGATCCTCTGCGTGTCCAAACTGACCGACGTGCCCAAACGGATCCTCATCGGGCGCGCACTGCGCAGCGACCGGCTCGGAGAAACCCTCCTGCCGAAGCGCATCGCTCTACCCGTGTTCGCGTCCGACCCGCTCTCCTCCGTGGCCTATGCACCGGGGGAAGTGCTCCTAGTCCTCTCGATCGCGGGTGTGTCGGCGTACCACTTCAGCCCCTGGATCGCTGTCGCGGTCGTCGTGCTGATGTTCACCGTCGTCGCGTCGTACCGGCAGAACGTGCATGCCTACCCGAGTGGTGGTGGGGACTACGAGGTCGCCAACACCAACCTCGGCCCCAAGGCCGGGCTCACCGTCGCGAGCGCGCTGCTCGTCGACTACGTCCTGACCGTGGCGGTCTCGATCTCCTCGGGCATCGAGAACCTCGGCTCGGCGGTCCCGTTCGTCGTCGAGCACAAGGTGCTCTGCGCCGTCGCCGTCATCGTGCTTCTGACGGTGATGAACCTGCGCGGCGTGAAGGAGTCGGGGAAGCTCTTCGCCATCCCGACCTACGTCTTCGTGGTCGGCGTCTTCCTCATGATCGCGTGGGGTGCCTTCCGGGGCATCGTCCTCGACGAGACGATGAAGGCGCCCACCGCGGATTACGAGATCAAGCCCGAGCACCAGGGCCTCGCGGGCTTCGCGCTTGTCTTCCTGCTCCTGCGGGCCTTCTCCTCAGGATGTGCCGCGCTCACCGGCGTCGAGGCGATCAGCAACGGCGTCCCGGCCTTCCGCAAGCCCAAGAGCAAGAACGCGGCGAGCACCCTGGCCCTGATGGGCGCCTTGGCCGTCACGATGTTCTGCGGCATCATCGCGCTCGCCATGACGACCAAGGTCAGGATGGCCGAGAACCCGGCCAAGGACCTGTTCCACAACGGAGCTTCGGTCGGTGCCGACTACGTCCAGAACCCGGTGATCTCCCAGGTCGCCGAGGCCGTGTTCGGCAACGGCAGCTTCCTCTTCATCGTCCTGGCGGCCGCCACCGCGCTTGTCCTCTTCCTCGCGGCCAACACGGCGTACAACGGCTTCCCGCTGCTCGGCTCGATCCTCGCGCAGGACCGCTACCTGCCGCGTCAGCTGCACACCCGCGGCGACCGGCTCGCCTTCTCCAACGGCATCGTGCTGCTCGCGGGCGCCGCGGCCCTGCTCGTCGTCATCTACGGCGCGGACTCGACCCGCCTGATCCAGCTCTACATCGTCGGCGTCTTCGTCTCCTTCACGCTCAGCCAGATCGGCATGGTCCGGCACTGGAACCGCCATCTGCGCAAGGAGAAGGACCAGGCCAAGCGGCGCCGCATGCTCCGCTCGCGGGCGATCAACACCTTCGGCGCCTTCTTCACGGGCCTCGTCCTGATCGTCGTACTCGTCACGAAGTTCACGCACGGCGCGTGGGTCGCCCTGCTCGGCATGGTGATCTTCTACGCGACGATGTCCGCGATCCGCCGTCACTACGACCGCGTGGCCGAGGAGATCGCCGCCCCGGAGACCCCGTCCGACGACAGCGTGCGCCCCTCGCGCGTGCACTCCATCGTCCTGGTCTCCAAGATTCACCGCCCGACGCTGCGCGCCCTTGCCTACGCCAAGCTGATGCGCTCGGACACGCTCGAAGCGCTCAGCATCAACGTCGACCCGGCCGAGACCAAGGCCCTCAGGGCCGAGTGGGAGCGGCGCGGCATCACCGTCCCGCTGAAGATCCTCGACTCGCCCTACCGCGAGATCACCCGGCCGATCATCGAGTACGTCAAGGGCCTCCGCAAGGAGAGCCCGCGCGACGTGGTCAGCGTGATCATCCCGGAGTACGTGGTGGGCCACTGGTACGAGCACCTGCTGCACAACCAGAGCGCGCTCAGGCTCAAGGGCCGCCTGCTCTTCACGCCGGGCGTCATGGTGACGTCCGTCCCCTACCAGCTCGACTCCTCCGAGGCCGCGAAGAAGCGGGCCCGGAAGCGGTCGGAGTGGAACGCGCCGGGTGCGGTGCGGCGGGGCCCGGTGGAGAAGCGCCCGAAGGAGCCGACCAACAAGGCGTGACCCTTGCCGTTGGTGAGCGGCCGGACAACACCCACGTAGACTGGTGGGCTGTTGTCCGGCCGTTTCCTTTCGGCCGATGCCCCCTTACGTAGTGGAGTCACCCCGCCATGCAGGCAGAACCGAAGAAATCGCAGGCGGGGAACTCGAAGGAGGGCTCGCAGGAGACCTCCCTCGTCGGGCAGGAGTACGAGGTCGAGGTCGGCCCCGTCGCGCACGGCGGCCACTGCGTCGCCCGCACGGCCGAGGGCCGGGTGCTCTTCGTCCGCCACACGCTCCCCGGCGAGAAGGTCATCGCACGCGTGACCGACGGCGACGAGGACTCCCGCTTCCTGCGCGCGGACGCGGTGACGGTCCTCGACCCCTCCAAGGACCGCGTCGAGGCCCCCTGCCCGTACGCGGGCCCCGGCCGCTGCGGCGGCTGCGACTGGCAGCACGCGAAGCCGGGCGCGCAGCGCCGCCTCAAGGGCGAGGTCATCACCGAGCAGCTGCAGCGCCTCGCGGGCCTGACCCCCGAGGAGGCGGGCTGGGACGGCACGGTCCTCCCGGCGGAGGGCGACAAGCTTCCCGCGGGCCAGGTCCCGGCCTGGCGCACGCGCATGCAGTACGCGGTGGACCCCGACGGCAACGCGGGCCTGCGCCGCCACCGCTCGCACGAGGTCGAGCCCATCGAGCACTGCATGATCGCCGCGCCCGGTGTCTCCGAGCTGGGCATCGAGAAGCACGACTGGTCCGGCATGGAGTCGGTCGAGGCGATCGCGGCCACGGGCTCCCAGGACCGCCAGGTGATCCTGGAACCGAAGCCGGGCGCGCGCCTGCCCCTCGTCGAGCTGGACAAGCCGGTCTCGGTCCTGCGCATCGCCGAACAGGACGGCGGCGTCCACCGCGTCCACGGCCGCCCGTTCGTGCGCGAGCGCGCCGACGGCCGCACGTACCGCGTCGGCAACGGCGGCTTCTGGCAGGTCCACCCGAAGGCGGCCGAGACCCTCATGCTCGCCGTCATGCAGGGCCTCACGCCCCGCAAGGGCGACACGGCTCTCGACCTCTACTGCGGAGTGGGCCTGTTCGCGGGCGCCATCGCCGACCGGGTCGGCGAGAAGGGCGCGGTCCTCGGAATCGAGTCCGGCAAGCGAGCGGTCGAGGACGCCCGCCACAACCTCGCCGCCTTCGACCGCGTCCGCATCGAACAGGGCAAGGTCGAGGCCACCCTGCCGCGCACCGGCATCACGGAGGTCGACCTGATCGTCCTCGACCCGCCGCGCGCGGGCGCCGGCAAGCAGACGGTGAAGCACCTGACGGGCCTGGGCGCGCGGAGGATCGCGTACGTGGCCTGCGATCCGGCCGCGCTGGCACGGGACTTGGGGTACTTCCGGGACGGCGGGTACCGGGTGCGGTCGTTGCGGGCGTTCGATCTGTTCCCGATGACGCACCATGTTGAATGCGTCGCGATCCTTGAGCCTGCCGCTAAGGGCGCGTGACTACGTGCCTGGCCGGACTCGCCCGCCCCGCCTCTCGAAGAGGACGCCTCGGTGCTGACCTTCCTCGACCCGGCGACCTGACGTCGGAGGAGGCGTGGCGGGCGCGGTGTCGACAGCGATGTCAGACCGCCATGCCTCCCATCTTCCAGACCGTCAAGGACGTGACGGTGCTGCCCTCGCCGAAGAGCTGTATGCCGAGGGAGTCCGCGCGGGAGGGGTACGCCCGGGTGGTGATGGAGCGGTGGGCGTTCGCGTACGCCTCGATGATCGAGCGGTCGACGAACACGTCAAGGGTCAGCTTGCCGCCGACTAGGGCGAGTGGACCCTTCTGGATGCCGAGGTCCGGCACGGCGCTGGAGACGTTCCCGGACCGGGTCCGGTCCACTCCGAGCTCCGTGGCCGCCGCGTCATAGAAGAGGCGGGTGCGTTCCTCGTCGCCCGGGCTGCGCAGTACGTCGAGGCCGAACTTGGCGGCACTGCCCGCTTCCATCGTCAGCTTGATGTGGAGCAGGTCTCCCTTGACCGAGCCGAGGGCGGCGTTCGCGTCGGAGACGGAGGTCGGACCGTCGATGTTCACGAGGGCCGCGCCGTCGTGGAGGCCCGCGACCTCGGCCACGGGCTCGAAGGCGAGGTCGCCGTCCTCCCGCTGGGACAGCACGATCGGGAGGCCGGCGTTGTGTGCCCAGCCGGAGTCGTAGTGGCCCTGTTCGGAGCGGCGGTCCTGGGCGATGGTGAAGACCAGGGAGCGCCCCTTGTCGTCGACCAAGCCGCTCGGGCCGGTGAAGTGGTCGCCGTAGTCGAGCAGTCGCGGCTCGGTGCTGTCAGGTGTCCACTTGCGGGAGCTGCCGTCCCAGACACCGACCCAGTAGAAGACGTACTTGCTGCTGTACTCGCCGGGACCGGCGGGGAAGGCCGGGTTGATGAGCAGTGCGCGGCGCTCGCGGCCCTGCGCGTCCTTCCCGATCGGCAGGAAGGTCGGCAGCTCCCACACCTGACCCGTCTTCGGGTGGGCTGCCACGTCGCCGACCATCAACGGCCCTGCGTAGGTCCAGTCGGTGAGGTTCGTGGAGGTGTAAAGGAGCGCCGTGCCGCCGATGTCGGTGCCCGACGAGGTCTGGACGCCCGAGCCCACCAGCTGGAACCAGGTGCCGCCCTCCTGCCAGACGAACGGGTCCCGGAAGTCCCCGAAGCGGACCTTGCGGTCCGCGCCGACGTCGAGATCGGCCTTCTGGCTGATCACGAGTGTGGGGTGCATCTTCCACTTCGCGAAGTCGGAGTCGTCCGGGTCGGCGGGGCGGGCGAGGCCGACTGCCTGGTTGGAGCGTATGGAGTCGTTGCCGGCGGTGAACAGCAGGGCCGGGACACCGTTCGCGTCGAGCGTCGAGGCCCCGGACCAGACGCCGTCGGGAGCCACACTGTCGGCCGTCGGTACGAGTGCGACGGGCAGGTCGCGCCAGTGCACCAGGTCCTTGCTGACCGCGTGTCCCCAGCAGATGTTGTGCCAGTACGGGCCGTGCTGGTTGTGCTGGTAGAAGAGGTGGTACTCGCCGCCGACCTGGAAGGGTGCGTGCGGTTCGTTCATCCAGTGGTTGGGCGCGGTGAAGTGGAAGGCGGGACGGTAGCGGTCGCCTTCGTACCGTGAGCGGTCCATCTCCATGGCGGCGTCGGGGATCGTGCCGCCGGTGAAGGTGTTCAGGTCCGCCTGGTGGCCGGCCGCGACTTCGGCGCCGCTCAGGGCGCCGCCGTGCAGTTTCAGTTCGTCGATCAGGCCGTTGAACATGTTCACAGCGAACGTGCCGTTGATGACAACGGGTTGGTTGTGCCGACCTATCAGCAGCGGAACGTCCGCCTTGCTCAGCCGGGCGGACGTCGGGACCGTCGCTTGGGCGACCGATTCCCCGTTGAGGTACAGCCTGATCTGACCGTCGGCAGGGGAGAACACGGCGGCTACATGCGCCCACTTGCCCGCGGTCAGAGCGGCGGACTGCGGTGCGGCCACCTCGTACCAGGCGTCTCCCGTGCCGATCTCGAACTTCCAGACACCATGCCTGCCGACGCCCAGGCAGAACCCGCGCCGGGCGCCCTTGTCCTGCTGGTTGATGATGACGGACGGCTTGCCCTCGTCTCCCCACTCGAAGGCCCGCGGCGCGACCCATCCCTCGACGGTCAGCCCGTCCGTGGGAAGCGTGGTCTCCGCGGCCCCGCGCGCGATCCAGGTGGAGTAGCCGTCGAAGAGCAGGGCGCCGGAGAGGACTCCGTCCGCTTCCTGCTTCGGGGACCACAGCGGGGCACTGTCCGGCTTGTGGACGGCGTCGTTGAAGACGTAGTTGATCGGATTCGTGGACTGCGTGACCTTTTCCCGCGTGGTCACACCGGCCCCTTCAGGGAAGTCCCAGTGGGCGGTGAGGTCCGCGGCGCGCGGCCCGTAGGTGGCTGCCGAGCTCCTGGTGGGCGAGATGAGCGGGACGAGCGTGCCCCCGACGGCGGCGGCGGACAGGACGCGGAGGACATTCCTTCTCTTCACGAGCGGCTCCTGAGTGGACGGTCGTGCAAAATCGATTTAACTCTCCGGACAGCAGGCATGGTTGGGCGGCTGAAGCTGCTAACGCAAGAGCTAACGCACGAGTTGACGCAGATCTGGTGGCATCTGGGCGTCTCAGAATCGTAAGTAGCGGCGCACAACGGACAGTTCTGTTGACTGCACATGTCCGAGGCGTTGACACGGTGTGGCGTGAGCAGGATCCTCGTCAGGCACTTGCTAATCCGATTTAGCGGAGATCGAGGAGTCAATGTCCGGGAACCGCGTGACCATGGCCGACGTCGCCCGGCGGGCGGGGGTGTCCCCGACGACAGCGTCCTTCGCACTGTCCGGCCGTACCGACATGCGGATCTCGGAGGCGGCCCGCAGCAAGGTCCTGGCAGCGGCGGCCGACCTGGGATACCGACCCAACGCCACGGCGCGCAGCCTGCGGACGAAGTCGAGTCAGACCCTCGGCTTCGTCTCCGACACCATCACCACCACACCCTTCGCGGGCGAGGTGATTCGCGGGGCCCTGGACGCGGCGAGAGCCAAGGACCACCTGCTCTTCATCACGGAGACGGGCGGCGACCGGGCGGTGGAATCCGGCCTCGTCAACGGCCTTCTCGACCGGCAGGTCGACGCAGTCATCTATGCCGCGATGTACACCCACTACGTCAGTCCGCCCCCGGAGTTGCACGGTCGGCGCGTGCTCCTGCTCAACTGTCTGGCCCCCGGTTTCGACGCGCCGTCGGTGATCCCCGACGAGATCGAGGCCGGCCGGACGGCGGGACGCGCACTGTTGGCCGCGGGACACGCCGCGGGGATCTGGGCCATCGGGGGCCATCAGGCGATCCCCGCGACGCCGGACGGCATCTTCGCCGGGCTCGAGCGTATGCGTGGCCTGCAGGAGGTCCTGCGAGACGCGGGAGCCCGACTCGACGGCGTGGTCGAATGCGACTGGAACGCCGAGGACGGCTACCGCGAAGTGGACCGCTTGCTCGCCGAAGGCCACCGCCCCCGCGCACTGGTGTGCTCCACCGACAGGGTGTCCTTCGGCGCCTACCAGGCCCTGGCCGAGGCCGGCCTGTCCGTCCCGCAGGACGTCTCGGTCGTCTCCTTCGACGACCAGGACATCGCCGGCTGGCTCAAGCCGGCGCTCACCACGGTCGCCCTGCCCCACCACGAACTCGGCCGCAAGGCCGTCGAGTTGATTCTCGGAGACGGTCCTCTGAGTGCAGAGACCCACCGCGTTCCCATGCCCCTGCGGAAACGCGACTCCATCGGGCCCGCCCGGCCCACGGCCTGACATCACATCCGGTGGGGCCGGGGTGCCACCCGACCCCACCGCAGTCCATCCGTGCCCTTCAACCAAGAACGGACGAACCTCAATGCGCAGAACCATCGTAATCGCAGCCTGCGCCGCCCTGGGGCTGACAGTCAGCGGTTGCTCCGGAACCGGAGATGCCGCCTCCTCGGGAGGCTCATCCTGTGACGGAAAGATCGACGGAAAGCGAACGATCAGCACCTTCTACCACGGTGGAGGTGAGGAGAAGAAGACGTTCCTCAACGTGGTCGACAGCTTCAACAAGAGCCAGGACCAGGTCACCGTGAAGGTGCAGAGCGTCCCCGAGGGCACGTACAACGACGCCGTCCAGGCCGCCTCCGCATCCGACAAGCTGCCGGACGTCCTCGACTTCGACGGTCCCAACCTCTACAACTACGCCTGGAACGGCGACCTGATCCCGCTCGACGACTGCATCAACGTGCGCACGCAAGGGCAGTTGCTCCCTTCGATCGTCCAGCAGGGCACCTATGACAAGAAGTTGTACGGTGTCGGCGCGTTCGACTCCGGCGTCGTCCTGTACGCGTACAAGTCCGCCCTCAAGAAGGTCGGCGCCCGCGTCCCCACCGGCGTCGACGACGCCTGGACCGCCGCCGAATTCACCGACGTCCTCGGCAAGTTGAAGAAGGCGGGCTACGACCGGCCCCTCGACATGCATATGTGGTACGGGCGTCAGGGGGAGTGGTTCTCCTACGCCTTCAGCCCCATCGTTCAGTCCGCGGGCGGCGACCTGATCGACCGGGACGGGTACAAGTCGGCGGCGGGAGCGCTGGACAAGCCCGAGGTCGTCAAGGCGATGAAGACCTTCCAGTCCTGGTACACGAAGAAATACGTCAACACCGAGGCCCAGGACGACACCCCGTTCCTCAAGAAGAAGAGCCCGATCGCGTGGAACGGCATGTGGGCCTACAAGAACGGCTACAAGAAGGCGGCCGGCGACGACCTCGCGGTCATCCCGCTTCCCGACTTCGGCACCGGCTCGAAGACCGGCATGGGCTCCTGGCAGTTCGGCATCACACGCAAGGCCGAGGACCCCGACGCCGCGGCGGCGTTCCTGGAGTACCTGCTCACCAAGAAGAGCCAGCTCTCCATGTACGACGCGGTGGGTGCGCCGCCTTCGACCGCGAGGGCGCTCAAGGAAACCGACATCTATGCCCCCGACGGCCCGATGAGCCTGGTGACCGAGAGCCTCAACCAGGTGCCCGGTGTGGCGGTGCCCCGTCCTCAGACCCCCGCCTACCCCACGATCACGCAGGCGTTCTCGCAGGCCGTCGATGACATCAGTCTCGGCAAGGACGTTCCAGGCGCCCTGAAGAAGGCGGTCGACACCATCGACCAGGACATCAAGGACAACGACGGCTACCCCGCCCAGTGAGACAGCCCGGTGCGGCGGAGACCTCCCCGCCCCGACCCGACCCCCGCCGCACCGGGCACTTCACGCTCCACCACCGCACCACGCCCCGCGCCTTGAGGTGAACCACCATGTCCCAGACCACCCTCGACAAACCCGCCCCGGCGCCGCCGTCGGCCCCCGTGGCCCGACGCCGCGGAGCGTCCGGGGCGAGCAGCCGAGGCCGCGTCGTCGCGATCCTGTTCTCCGCCCCGGCCCTGGCCCTGCTGGCCGTCTTCCTGATCTTCCCGTTCGTCTCCGCCATCGTCCTGTCGTTCACCAACCAGCGGCTTGCCTCGCCGCTCCCGGTGGAATTCACTGGTCTGGAGAACTACCGGCGCATCTTCACCGACGCGCAGTTCTGGCGCTCGTTCGGCAACAACACACTGTTCGCGGCCATCGTCGTGCCCGTGCAGGCAGCCGCCGCCCTGGCCCTGGCCGTCCTGGTCAACCGACAGCTGCGGATGCGCCTCTTCTTCCGCACGGTCTACTTCCTGCCCACCGTGACGGTGATGGCCGTCGCCTCGGTGGTGTGGAAGGTGCTGCTGCTCCCCGACTCCGGCCTCGTCAACGGGGTGTTGGGCACGCTGACCTTCGGGCATCTCCAGCCCGGCTGGCTTTCCAGCACGAGCTGGGCGATGCCGGCGATCGTGCTGACCTCGGTCTGGCAGGGCGTCGGATTCCAGATGGTGATCTTCCTCGCCGGCCTTCAGGCCATCCCTGCCTCGCTCTACGAAGCGGCGCGGGTCGACGGCGCCAACGCGTGGCAGCAGTTCCGCCACGTCACGCTCCCGGGTCTGCGCAACACCCTGGTGTTCGTGATCAACGTGACGGCGATCTTCGCCTTCCGCCTGTTCGACCAGGTCTACATGATGCCGCAGTTCCCCGGCGGTCCCACGGACGCCACCCGCACGATGATGCTGCAGCTGCTGCAGACCGGGTACACCAGGCGCATGATCGGCCAGGCTTCCGCCATCGCCGTCGTCTTCTTCCTGTTCGTTCTCGCCGTCACGCTGGTCCAGCGCCGGCTCGGCCGTGAGGAGCGCGCTGTCCGATGACTCTCTTCACCGCCCCCGGACGCCGCTCGGCAAGGCCGGTCCCGGGGCGCCCCCGCCCTCCCCACAACCTGCTGCGGCACTACCTCATCTGCGGACTCGTCGCGCTGGTGATGCTGCTCCCGCTGGTCTTCATGTTCGCCGGTGCCCTCAAGCCCAACGCCGACGTCCTCGCCGACGGCGGCAGTTGGCGCGCGCTGATCCCGCTGGATCCGACGCTCGACAACTTCACCAGTGCGTGGGAGCGATCGAACTTCGGCCGACTGCTGCTCAACTCCCTTGTCGTGTGCGGCGCCACAGTCGCCCTCGGCCTGGTCGTCAACAGCATGTTCGGCTACGCGCTCGCCAGGCTCCGCTGGACCGGCCGGAACATTGTCCTCGCCGCCGTGGTCGCGCTCATCATCATCCCGTTCGAGGCGCTCGCCATCCCCCTGCTGTTGATGATGACGGAGCTGGGCTGGCTGGACACCTACCAGGCGCAGATCGTGCCCTTCATCGCCAACCCGTTCTTCATCTACCTCTTCTACTCGTTCTTCCTCGCGCTGCCCCGGGAGCTGGAGGAGGCCGCCCGGGTGGACGGAGCCGGCCCCTGGCGGACCTTCCGCAGCATCATCGTGCCGCTGTCGAAGCCCGCGTACGCGTCGGTGGCGATTCTGAGCTTCCTGATGACCTGGGGGCAGCTCCTCTGGCCGGTCATGGCCACGCGGAGCGAGGACGTACGGCCCCTGCCGGTGGGCATGTCCGTCTTCCAGACGCTGCCGCCCCTGCAGTGGGGAGACATCATGGCGTTCGCCACGATGATGACCGTCCCCACTCTCGTGGTGTTCCTGATCTTCCAGCGCGCCTTCGTCCAGGGCGTGGCGGCGCAGGCGGTCAAGGAGTGACCGCACACGCACAGCCGACCTCCGCAGTACCGAACGGCGTGCCGTCGCACGCTCCTTCTCACATCGAAAGGCGGCCCATGGCCGACGACCACATACGAGTCCCGCACCTCCCGGAGGTGCACCTCCGGCCGCCGGCGAACTGGATCAACGACCCCAACGGCCTGGTCCACCACGACGGTTGGTACCACGTCTTCTTCCAGCACAACCCGCAGGCGCCCACACACGACCGGGTCCACTGGGGCCACTACCGCAGTCGGGACCTGCTGCGCTGGGAACCTCAACCACTCGCGCTCACGCCGGAGCTCGGGCAGCCCGACGAAGACGGCTGCTTCTCCGGCAACGCCGTCTCGTACGAGGGCAGGATCATTGCCTTCTATTCGGCACACAGAGTCGGCCATCCCTGGCAGCCCGTCGCCGCGGCCGACTCCGGCCCGGACGGGAGCACGTTCGTCAAACGGCCCGAACTCCTCGTGGCGGACCCGCCGTCGGGCGTGACGACCTTCCGCGATCCGTACGTATGGCGGGACGGCGACCGCTGGCGCATGCTCGTCGGCGCCGGCTGTGCCGAGGGTGACGGCGCCGTACTCTCGTACACCTCGCAGGACCTAACCGACTGGACGTACGACGGCCCCCTGCACCGCCGGGCGGACACAGCACCGAGCGACTCCGTGATCCGCACGGGAGAGGCATGGGAGTGTCCCCAACTCGCCGTCTACGACGACGGACGCGCCCTGCTGCTCACGAGCGCCTGGTACCAGCGCACGGGCCCGTCACACGTCGTGGCCTGGAACGGCCACCAAGACAGCGGCGACTTCCGGTTCGAGACCGCGACCCGCTTCGACCACGGACCCGACTTCTACGCCCCCGCCCTGATGCGCGCCCCTGGAGGGAGGTGGCTGCTGTGGGGCTGGTCCTGGGAGGCACGGGACGAATCCTGCGCCAAGGAGGCGGGTTGGGCGGGAGTCCTGACCGTTCCCCGGGAACTCACCCTGCGCGCCGACGGAAGCCCTCACCAGGCGCCGGCACGTGAACTGGACGGTCTGCGGACGAGCACGTGGCTGAAAGCCATGCGGGCACAGTGCGGGACCACATCCGTGCTCGGCAGCGTCGGTCCCGCAGCCGACATCACTGTCCGCGTCGGCTTCGCCAGGGACACAGCCTGGGGGCTGCGGATCATGTGCGGAACGGGCAGCGCCGATCACGACGACGCCGGTTACCTGGACCTGGAGATCCGTGACGGCGCGTTGACGGTCGACCGCGGGCACGCCTCAGCCGATGCCCGCGCCCACGTGGGTTCCTACCGAATGCCGCTACCGGAGCTCGTCCCGGATGGGGAGCTCGAGCTGCGGATCATCCTGGACCACTCCATCGCTGAGATCTTCAGCGGTTCCGGTGAAGCACTGACCCTTCGCTTCTATCCGGCGCAGTGCGATGCGTGGACCTTGGTGTCCCGCGGTCTCGCGAGCGACGCGGTCGACGTGATCGTGACGGCGCACGCGCTGCGGACACCGGACGCCGCCACTGCCGCGTAAGGCGCGCCGGCAGCATGCAGGTCCGGGGCCGGGACCGTACGTATTGCGTCACCTGCGTGCGTACGGTCCGACGGTCTCGCACTGCGTCGCGATCCTTGAACCGGCGGCAAAGGGCGCCTGACCTGCCCCAGGCCGACGGCGGTGAGTCGGGAGTTCGCGGGTGCCCACCTGTGTCGTGTCGGGCCGATCCAGGCAGAGATTGCTTCTAGTCTTGCCTCGGTTTGTCCCTTCATGACGGCAATCAGTCCCTGAGAGGTGCGGTGTCCCAGGCATCACACGTCCCTCCTGCCACCGCCTCGGTGATGGAGAGATTCGATCTGACGGGCAAGGCGGCGGTGGTGACCGGCGGGAACCGCGGTCTCGGGCGGGCCTTCGCACTCGCCCTGGCCGATGCCGGGGCCGACGTCGCGGTGCTCGCCCGCGATGGAAGCCGCAATGCGGCAGTGGTCCGGGAAGTCCGGGCACGCGGCGTCCGCGGGATGCACCGGGAGGTCGACCTGACCGTGCAGGACAACGTGCAGCAAGCCCTGGACGACACGGTTGAGGAATTCGGGGCCCTCGATGTGCTGGTGAACAACGCCGGCGTGTGCGTGCACACCCCGTCGATGGAGGCTGACGAGGCCGCATGGCGTGCCGTGTTCGCCCTCAACGTTGACGCCGTCTGGTGGTGCGCCACGGCAGCCGCCCGCCACATGGCGGCTCGCTCCGGCGGCTGCGTCGTCAACATCGGCTCGATCGCGGGGCAGGTGGCCCTGCGCCCCCAGGCGCAGGCCGCCTACGACGCCTCGAAGGCGGCGGTGCACCAGCTCACCCGGTCCCTCGCAGCGGAGTGGGCCCCCGCCGGCATCCGGGTCAACGCACTGGCCCCTGGCTACGTGCGCACCGAGATGGCCGCCGTCGACGACCCACGGTTTCGACGCCGATGGATCGATGACGTTCCCCAGCAACGCTGCGCGCTGCCGGAGGAGATCGCCCCCGCGCTTGTCTTCCTCGCCAGCGAGGCATCCGCCTTCATGACCGGCCAAGTCGTCTTCGTCGACGGCGGCTACACCGCCGTGTGACCGGCTCGGCAACGCGCCGACGAGTAGCAGCGCGAGAAACACCTGCCCATCCTGTGACAGGTCTCCTTGAAGCGGTTCTATTGAAGCGGTTCTACGAACTGTGAGGCACGCACGATGAAGCGCACGCCAGATGTCGCGGCGCTGGAGGGGCTCGCTCCGCCCGCCGCCGTGGTCTTCGACTGCGACGGCACCCTCATGGACACCGAACCGTTCGCCGACGCAGCGCGCAGTGCTGTCTTCGCCCGCCGGGGCCACGTCTACGACGACGCGGCCCGCGGTGCCCTCGTCGGCTTGTCCACGGCCCAAGGGGGCGAGGTGATGTCCCGTCTCTTTGGCGGCAGCGCGGCGCGGCTCGCCGAAGAACTCGCCGAGGAACTCCTGGCCGCCGTCGCGGTAGGAGCGCAGCCGACGCCTGGTGCGGTGGACATGGTGCGCCGGACGGCTGCCCTGGTGCCGGTCGCGGTGGCCAGCAACGGCCCCCGCCCCCTCCTGGACAAGACGCTTGCCCAGGGTGGCCTGGCCGGATGGCTGCCGATCACCATCTCCGGAGACGATGTCGAGCGGCCCAAACCGCACCCGGACTGCTACCTCGCAGCTTGTGCGGCTCTTGGCGTACCGCCCGAAAAATCATTGGCGGTGGAGGACTCGCCGGTCGGCGCCCGAGCCGCCAACGCGGCGGGAATGGTCGTGCTCGGCGTGGGCGGCCTGGCTCACACTCCACACCTGCACGCGTACGTTCCTTCTCTCGACGACCCTGCACTCCGGTGTTGGCTTGCCACCTGGTAGCCCCCCAGTGTCTTCGGCGCGGTGTCATTGCGCCGAACCGGCGATTTGCGCTGAGGGCCCAAGACCCCCACACCTTCTGGGCCGTTGTGGGTCAAGTCTGCCCGTCACCACGGTGGCCGGGCACCTCTTGCCGGATTTCCACTTCAAGGAGCATGGCCAGCGTGACAGAGAACAGGATCCTGTCCTGGGCCCCGCGAGCGGTCGTCTTCGACTGCGACGGTGTCTTGATGAGCACGGAGGAGTACTGCCTCCTGAGCAAAGTGCTCGTTCTGCGCGACCACGGCGTCGAGCCGGATGCCGCCGTGCTCGCCTCGCTGAAAGGACTGCACTACAGCGCGGCCGGAGACACTCTGGCTCGCTCACTCGGTACGTCGGCGAGTGCCGAGGAGTGCAGCGCGCAGGCACTTGCCAAACAGCGCGAGCTGTACCGGACCCACCCGTCGCACGCGTTGCCGGGCGCGCTGGATCTGGTGCAGGCCACCGGCGCGGTGATGCCGGTGGCCTGCGCCACCAGCTCTCCGCAAGATGCCGTGGAACATGTGCTGGCCAGGGCGGAGATCCTCCCGTATCTGGTGTGCGTGACCTCCCCGACCATGGGTTTGGCTCCCAAGCCGGCGCCCGACACCTATCTGGCCGCCGCCGAAGCCTGTGCGGTCGAACCGGCCGACATCCTCGCCGTGGAGGACTCGACCAGCGGGATCCGTTCCGCGGTGGCCGCCGGTATGCGGGTACTGGGCGTAGGCCCTGAGCCGTCCGCGGAGCAGCTCGCCCTCGTCGACCACTGGGTTGCCTCGTTGGACGACCCGGAGCTGGCCGCCTGGGCCCGGCGCCTGGCCCTTCCGAACAGTGATGAGGCATCGGCATGCGTGTAGCACTGGTGGCGCAGGACGGAAAGAAGGAAGCGTTGCGTGCGTGGGCTTCCAAGCACGAGGTGAAATTGGCCGGCCACGACCTGGTCGCGACCGGCGGGACCGCCCAGGTGTTGAGCGAGTGCGGACTCACCGCCCGTGCGCTGGCCTCCGGACCGCTCGGCGGCGATCTGCACGCGGCCCACCTGGTTGCCACCGGCGAAGTCGATTTCTGCGTCTTCTTCCGCGACCCGGCCGTCCACCCCGCGCACGAGGCGGACGTGGCCGCGCTGGTCCGCCTGGCGCTGGTGCATGACGTACCGCTCGCGCAGAACGAGTCCACGGCCAACGCGGTGCTTTCCGCATTGCTCTAGAGGCATGAGGGTTCGGACACGCCTGCGTGAAGGGCAACGACCTTTGATGGTGACCGGGGGGTAGGGGGGGCTGCTGCAGGAAGCCGCCGGGGACGGCTGTGTCAATCCATATCAACCAGAAGGGCAGACATGGGACTGGCATACCTGCGCTCGGACGCGGACCGGGCGATGGGCGTCGGCATGGGCCGCGTACTCGTGCGGGAGACGGCCGGCTGCGGGAGGGACATGGCCCTGGCGCTGCGCACGGCGCAGGGGGCGAGCAAACTGACCGCGCCCTACTGGATGGGCCGGCGCTTCCTCGGGGCGGCGGGCCGCCCCCTCGCCGACGACACCCCGCTCTCGCTGAACTTCCTCACCCCACGGCAGGCGGCACGCGTGCGCATCCGCAGGAATCAGAGCGATCTGCTCATCCTGTGGCAGGTCTTCCTGAAGCGGTTCTACGAACTCGGCGTCCACTACCGGCTCGACGAGGACATCGACACCCTCGACACGATCGTCGACCTCGGCGGCAACACCGGCCTCGCCGCGTCCTACTTCACTGCCCGCTACCGCCCCCGCACCCTGCTGACCGTGGAACCGATCCCGCAGAACCTCGCCGTCCTGCGGCACAACGCCGCCCTGTCCGGACTTGACTGGAAGATCGAGCCGGCGGCCGTGGCCGGGAAGTCCGGGACGGCGGAGTTCACCGTGAGCGCGTTCTGGGACACCTGCACCGCCGTGCCCGCGGTGGCCGACCTGCGCCGCACCCGCCCCTACCGACTGGAGAACGTGCTGGCCCGTCCGGGCGTGCGGGTGCCCGCGATCACGGTGGGCGAGGTGCTCGCCAAGCACGGCATCGGCCACGTCGACCTGCTCAAGGTCGACGTCGAGGGCAGCGAAGCCGAGGTGTTCAGCGAGGTCCAGCCATGGATGGAGCAGGTCGAGCGGATCGTCCTGGAGGTCCACGACAAATACATCGACGGTGAAGTCGTCCGGGCCACGATGCGCGCGGCCGGATTCCGGCAGGTACCGCCGCGCGTCCCGGAGCCGGCCGGCTTCAATCCGGTCGAGCTGTACGTGAAGCGGTGAGCGGCGACGGCACGATGGCGTGAGTCCACGGCCGACCGCCACAGCCCCTTGCATGTTCTATGCCATACCCCATAAGTTACCGGCAGGTAGCCCATTCAGGGGGGCGTCTTGTCGTCGGGGAGGGTGGTGGGCGGGTGAGTCCGCGCAGTAGTGATAGCCGTGGCCGGATGGTCCTCAGCGCTGCCGCGCTGCTGCGGGAGCACGGGGCGAGCGCGACGAGCATCGACCGGGTGCTCGCTCACAGCGGGGCTCCCAGGGGCTCGGTGTATCACCACTTCCCCGGCGGGCGGGCGCAGCTCATCGACGAGGCGGTGGCGCTTGCGGGGGACTTCATCGCGGGTCTGATCGACGCCGCCATCCAGGCGGATGATCCGGTGCAGGCCGTCGACGCGTTCTTCGTGCTGTGGCGCGACCGGCTCGTGGAGAGCGGCTTTCGGGCCGGCTGTCCGATCGTGGCGGTGGCCGTCGAGACCAACGACGACGCACCCCAGCTCGCCCGCTCCGCCGCCGCCGTCTTCGCCCGCTGGCAGGAGGCTCTCGCGGCCCTCTTCCTGCGACACGGCCTGACCGAGGAGCGCAGCCGCAGACTCGGTGCCTTCATCATCGCCGCGGTCGAAGGTGCGGTGATCATGTGCCGCGCCGAGCAGAGCACTGCCCCGATCGAGGCGGCCGCCGCCGAGATCCACGACCTGCTCCGCTACGCCCTGCGCGACCGCCCCGGTACCGAATCCGGTCCCCGGCCCGAGGCGTAGCTCGCAGTCCTTGACCCACGTCAGCTCAGTCCGAGACCCACGTCAACTCCGTCCGAAGGAGTCGCCATGCCCTCGCTCGACCGTCAGGACAACGTTTTCGTTCTCGACCTCGGAGACGGTGAGAACCGCTTCCACCCCGACTGGATCACCGCCTTCGGCGCCGCGCTCGACGAGGTGGAGAAGGCGGAAGGCCCCCGCGCCCTGGTCACCGCAGCCACCGGCAAGTTCTACTCCAACGGGCTCGACCTGGACTGGCTGTTCGCCCACGCCGATCAGCATCAGGACTACGTCGTCTCCGTCCACGAGCTGTTCGCGCGGATGCTGTCGCTGCCGGTCATCACCGTGGCCGCGCTGCAGGGGCACACCTTCGCCGCCGGCGCGATGTTCTCCCTCGCCCATGATTTCCGCGTGATGCGTGCCGACCGCGGCTACTGGTGCCTGCCTGAAGCGGACATCAATATCCCCTTCACCCCCGGCATGGCCGCGCTCATCCAGTCCCGTCTTGCGCCGCAGACAGCGCACAAGGCCATGCTCACGGCTCAGCGCTACGGCGGCGCCGACGCCGCAGCCGCGGGCATCGTCGACCAGGCGGTCAGCGAGGACGCCGTACGCTCCACCGCGATCGAGATTGCCCAGGCGCAGGTGAACAAGGCCGGCGACACCCTCGGCACCATCAAGGCCCGCATGTACGCCCCGGCACTGGCCACCCTGCGCGATACCGCCAACCCGCTCGGCTGATCAGGACCTCCCCATCGCACCACCCCGCGCCCCCGGTTCGCATGTGCCCCGGGGCGCGGGCCCGCCTCTCGCGGCGGCACCACCAGCACCACGTAGCACCACGTAAGGAGAACAACGGTGACCACCACCGACTTCGCCGCCATGACCGGCCTGGAACTGATGCGCTGGGTACAGGCCGAACGCCCCACCGACGTCCCCTCCATCGGCCGCCTGCTCGGCATGCGCTTCGACGAGGTCGAGCACGGCCGCATCGTCATCTCCCTCGACACCCGCCCCGACTTCGCCAACCCCCTCGGCACCGTCCACGGCGGTATCGCCGCCACCCTCCTCGACTCCGCGATGGGCTGCGCCGTGCACACCACCCTCCCGGCCGGTAGCAGCTACACCACCCTCGAACTCAAGGTCAACTACATCCGCGCCGCCCGCACCGACGGCCAGACCCTCACCGCGGAAGGCACCGTCATCCACGCCGGCCGCCGCACCGCCACCGCCGAAGGCAAGGTCCTCGACGAACAGGGCAAACTCATCGCCCACGCCACCACCACGTGCATGATCCTTTAGCTCGCCCGGCCAGAGCCAGCTTCCACTGGGCTACGCCCCCCCCAGTCGGCGGGCGCGGACCGGACACCTGGCGGATATCCCATTGAACGGTTCCGTTCAAGGATCGGGAGTCCCTGGTGCGAGGCGTAACCGAATGCGCCGCACGTATCGGTCTTGGCGAAGGAGACATCATGCGACGCAGGACGAGTGTTGTTGCGGCTTTGGCGTTCACCGCCTCTCTGGTGACGGCTCCTGCCGCATCGGCGGCGTCGGCCGCCGCGCCACGGTGTGACACCAAGCCCGTCCAAGAAGCCCTGAAGGCGCTGAAGGGTGTTGGCGCCTCGGGGATCAGCTTGACGGTGAAGAGCCCACGCTGCGGTGTTCTGAAGAGCGGTGTGGGCCTTGCCGACCTGAAGACGGGCCGCAAGGTCGTCGGCGATGAGCACAGCCGCATCGCCAGCAATACCAAGACCTGGGTGGCCACGGTCGTGCTCCAGCTCGTCGGCGAAGGAAGGCTCAAGCTCGATGACACCGTCGACCGCCATCTGCCCGGCCTGATCCGCACCGAGCACTACGACGGACGCAAGATCACCATCCGGCAGCTGCTGCAGCACACCAGTGGCCTGCCCGACTACCTGGAGGCGCCGTTCTGGGCGGACGAGACCGCGCACCGCTGGGATCACATCGAGCCCTTGCGGACGATCAAGCAGGCGCTGACCCTGCCCGCGCCCGAGGACAAGCCCTTCTCGTACTCCAACACCAATTACAACCTGGCAGGCTTGATCGTCACGAAGGTCACCGGACGCAGTATCGGCACCGAGCTCAAGCAGCGGATCTTCAAGCCCCTCGGGCTGCGCGACACCTACTGGCCCGGCGACCGCACCACGCTCCCCGAGCCGGAGCTGCGAAGCTACGTGAAGCGGTCCGGGAAGCTGCTGGACTGGACGGAATGGAACGTCTCCGGGTCCGACGCGTCGGGTGCGCTGGTCTCCACCGGTGCCGACGTGACCGCCTTCTGGTCCGCCCTGATGTCCGGCAAGCTGTTGGCCCCGGCCCAGCTGACCGCCATGAAGCGAACCGTTCCTGATCCCACTGTGCGGGGCGCGCGTTACGGCCTGGGAGTCGAGCGCGAAGAGCGCACCCCGGGCTTCGTCACCTGGGGGCACAGCGGCTTCATGGAGACCGGGCACAAGCTCAGGAATGCCGTCACCGACGACGGCCGACGGGCCGTGACCCTGCTGATCGGCTCGGAAGAGTTCAAGGAGGCGAAGGTCGACTCCGTCCTTCGCACCCTCATCCGAGACCTTCGCTGACAGGGGCCAGTCGCATGCGGGGGGCATAGCCTCATCAGGACAGCACCCAGCACGGTACGGAGGAACACGCGTGATCCGGGTAGTGGTCGTGGACGACGAAGCGCTCGTCCGGTCCGGGTTCGAACTGATCCTCAATGCCGCCGAGGACATTCAGGTCGTCGCGACGGCGAACGGCGCCGACGCGGTCGACACGGTGCGCAGGGAGAGCCCGGATGTCCTGCTGCTCGACATCCGCATGCCGGACGTCGACGGGCTCACCGTGCTGCGCGCTGTGCGGGCCCTGCCCCACCGGCCCGTGGTGGCCATGCTGACGACGTTCGACACCGACGAGTACGTCCTGACCGCGCTGCGCTGCGGCGCAGGCGGCTTCCTGCTCAAGGACACCGACCCCGTGCAACTGGCGCAGCTCGTACGCACCCTGGCCGCCGGCGGCATCGTCATGTCCCCCAAAGCGTCCCACGCCGTCCTGCGCGGCCATCCGGCGGCAGCCGCGGCCGCAGATCAGGGCGTGGCCCGCGTCCGAGACCTGACGGACCGCGAACGTCAGGTGCTGCTCCTGATCGCCGATGGCCTGTCCAACGGTGAGATCGGAACCCGGGTCCATCTCAGTGCGGGCACCATCAAGGACCACGTCAGCGCGATTCTCGCCAAGCTGCGGGTGAGCAGCCGCGTCCAAGCCGCCCTCCTCGCCCAGCGGGCCGGGCTGCTGTCGGACCAGGGTGGCGAGGGTGGCGAGGGCGACCAGGGCGGAGAGGGTGGCCGGTGACCGCCTGGAAGAAGGTGCCCGCCGGGGCCATCGACGCAGCGTTGGTGGCGCTGGCCGCCTTCGACGTCTGGTGGACCCTGGAGCAGAACGCGGCAGACACCGCCGTCCTGGTCCTGGCCGTCGGTGTGCTCGCCTGTGGGGCGCTCTTCCTCCGTCGTCGCTTTCCCCTGACCGTGTTCGCGCTCACCGTCCTGGCCAGCCTGGTACTGGACATCCAGGCCGCCTCGGTCGTCGCGCTGTACACCGTCGCCGAGCGCTCCCGCAATCGCCGCCTGCTCGCCGCGTGCGCCGTCGCCTCCGCGGCCGCATCGTCCGTCCCCCTGCCGCCGTCCCATTTCGCCGAGATCCACGACACGTGGACCCTGGTGTACTTCGGCTACCTGCTCGCCACCGCCGCCGCCCCCGTTCTGCTGGGGCAACTCATCCAGGCCCGCCGGGACTTGTCCCTGCGCCTTGCCGAGGTCGAGGAAGCACGTGAACACGAGCGACAGCTGCACGCTCAAGCGGTCCTTGCCCGTGAACGCGCCCAGCTCGCCCGGGAGATGCACGACGTCGTCGCCCACCAGGTCAGCCTGATCGCCGTACGGGCAGGAGCGCTCCAAGTAGCCGCCCCGGATCCCGACACCCAGGAGGCGGCCCGCACCATCCGCTCGCTCAGCGTCGGCACCCTCGACGAACTGCGCCACATGGTCACGCTGTTGCGGGCCTCCACCGGCGGCGCCACCGAACTCACCCCTCAGCCCACTCTGGCCGACCTGCACCAACTCGTCGCCAACAGTGCGATCCGGTCGACCCTGACGGGCGAACTCCCCACCGACATCACCACGACCGCGCAGCGCACCGTCTACCGCACCGTGCAAGAAGCCCTGACCAACGTCCGCAAACACGCCCCCGGCGCCACCGCGGCCGTCCACCTGTTCCATCACGACGCCGAGTTCGGCGTCATGGTGACCAACACCCGGGCGAGCCGCCCACCACTGCCCCTGCCGAGTTCCCACCAGGGCCTGATCGGTCTGGCTGAACGCGCGGAACTCCTGCACGGATCCTTCAGCGCAGGCCCGCTGCCCGACGGCGGCTACCGAGTCGTGCTGGAGATCCCTGTCGGCACTGAGGGACCGTAAACAGAACCGCTCCGCGAAGGAACAGACGCTCGGCGACCTGAAGGTCTTCCGGGCGAGCGACGTCCATGGTCAGACGCGCAGGTCGAGCATCGCGGACATCGCCGCGACCACGGAGGGCGCCACCTTGTAGTACACCCAGGTCCCGCGGCGCTCGGAGGTCAGCAGGCCCGCGTCCTTGAGCTTCTTCAGGTGGTGGGAGACGGTCGGCTGGGAGACGCCGACATCGGAGATGTCGCACACGCACGCCTCGCCGCCCGCGTGCGAGGCCACCTTGGAGAACAGGCGCAGCCGCACCGGGTCGGACAGCGCCTTGAACATGGCGGACATCCGCTCGGCGTCCTCGGGTGACAGCTCCCCGGCGGTGATCGGCGGGCAGCACGGCACCACGGCCTCGGTGTCCAGCACCGGCAGTTCGACAACCTTCGACTTCGACATACGTCTATGTTGACACTCATCGATACCAGTGGCAAGCTCAAGACATCGACAACCGTCGAACCAAGGAGACCGAGCATCATGAGCACCCAGCAGCTTCCCGTCGTCGTCATCGGAGCAGGTCCCATCGGTCTGGCCGCGGCCGCCCACCTCGTCGAGCGCGGCCTCGAGCCCCTCGTTCTGGAGGCGGGCGACAGTGCGGGTGCGGCCGTACGCGAGTGGAGCCACGTGCGCCTGTTCTCCACCTGGGGTGAGGTCGTCGACCCCGCCGCCGAGAAGCTCCTGGCCCCCACGGGCTGGGTGAAGCCGGACGGCGGCACTTACCCCACCGGCGGCGACTGGGCCGGGAAGTACCTGCAGCCGCTGGCCGACGTCCTGGGCGAGACGGTCCGCTTCGGCGTGACGGTCACCGGCGTCTCCCGCCAGGGCCGTGACCGTGTCGTGGACGCCGACCGCGAGCAGCAGCCCTTCACCGTGCACATCCAGAGCGCCGACGGCAGCGAGCAGCGGATCGTCGCCCGCGCGGTCATCGACGCCTCCGGCACCTGGTCCACGCCAAGCCCGATCGGCGGCGACGGCCTGCCCGCCCTCGGCGAGCGCACCTCGGGTGCGCGCATCTCCTACCGCGTGCCCGACCTCAAGGACCCTGCCGTCCGGGCCCGTTACGCGGGCAGGCGCACCGCGGTCATCGGCTCCGGAGCCTCCGCGTTCACCGCACTCGCCTACCTGGCCGACCTCGCCAAGGACGCCCCGGACACCCACGCGGTCTGGGTCCTGCGGCGCGGCCTCAGCGGCTCGACCTTCGGCGGCGGCGAGGCCGACCAGCTGCCCGCCCGCGGCGCCCTGGGCCTGGCGGCCAAGGCAGCGGTGGACGACGGTCACGCCGACGCCGTCACCGGCTTCCGGACCGACGCCGTCGAGCAGAGCGGCGATCAGCTGGTGCTCGTGGCCGAGGACGGGCGCCGTCTCGACCCGGTCGACGAGGTCATCGTCCTCACCGGCTTCCGCCCCGACCTCTCCTTCCTGGACGAGCTGCGCCTTGGCCTCGACGAGCGCCTCCAGGCCCCCCTCGAACTGGCCCCGCTGATCGACCCCAACCAGCACTCCTGCGGCACCGTCTACCCGCACGGCGTGGGCGAGCTCTCCCACCCGGAGCAGGACGTCTACCTGGTCGGCATGAAGAGCTACGGCCGCGCCCCCACCTTCCTCGCCATGACCGGCTACGAGCAGGTCCGCTCCATCGCCGCAGCCCTCGCAGGCGACCACGAGGCCGCCGAGCGCGTGGAGTTGACCCTGCCGGAGACCGGGGTCTGCGGAGGCGCGGGCCTGTTCGACGAGCCCGCCGTTGCCGAGGAGTCCGGCGGCGGCTGCTGCGCGACCCCGGCCACCGTCCAGATCGGCATCGGAGCCCCAGCCGCCACATCGGGCGGCTGCTGATCGACGTGCCCGACGCCGACACGAACGCGGCCGAGGCCGACACCGGAACCGAGGCTCCGGAACGGTCGCGGCCGCGCGCCGTCCTGCCGGCGCTGTGCGCCACCCAGATCACCAGCTGGGGCATCGTCTACTACGCCTTCCCGGTCCTGAACGCCCGCATCACCGCGGACACGGGATGGTCGACGGCAGTGACAACCGCCGCCTTTTCAGGGGCCCTTCTCGTGTCCGCCGCCGCTGGAATACCCCTGGGGCGCGTTCTCGATCGCCGTGGCCCGCACCTGGTGATGACAGCGGGCTCGGTCCTCGCCGTCATGGCTGTACTGGCGATAGCGGCGGCCCCGAACCTGGCCACGTTCTTCGCGGCCTGGCTGCTCGCCGGGGTGGCCATGGCGGCCACCTTCTACCATCCCGCGTTCGCCGCCCTCACCCGCTGGTGGGGCCCGCACCGCGTACGCGCGCTCACCGTGGTGACCCTCGCGGGCGGACTGGCCTCCACCGTCTTCGCGCCGCTGACCGCCGCACTGGCGGACCACCTGAGCTGGCGTGCGACCTACGCCGTCCTCGCCGCGATCCTCGCCGTCGTCACGATCCCCGCCCACGCCATCGCGCTGCGCGCACCCTGGCCGCCGGCGCCCCCGCAACCCGGCCACCTGACGGCCGAAGGGCACCACGGCATCGCGCGGGGGCGCCCCTTCCTCCTGCTCGCCGCCGCCTTCACCCTGTCGGGATTCGCCGTGTACGGGGTCGTCATCGGCCTTGTGCCGCTCCTGACGGAACGGGGCGCTGACTCGACAACAGCGGCCTGGGCCCTGGGGCTCGGCGGAGCCGGACAGACCCTCGGCCGCACCCTCTACTCTGCCGTCGCCCGGCGTACGGGCGTCGCCACCCGCACCGTCGCGCTGCTCGCGGCAGGCGGGGCCACCACGCTGGCGCTCGGCCTTGTCCCGGGCCCCATCCCCTTCCTCATCCTCCTGGCCGTCCTCGCCGGAGTCGTCCGAGGCAACCTCACCCTTCTCCAGGCAACCGCGATCACCGACCGCTGGGGCACCACCCACTACGGCCGCCTGTCCGGACTCATGGCCGCCCCGGTGACCGTCGCCGCAGCACTGGCGCCATGGGCCGGAGCGAGCCTGGCCCAGCAACTGGGCGGCTACGCCGTCGTGTTCACCGTGCTCTCCGTGGTCTCGCTCGCCGCGGCGATCGTGGCGATCGGTACCCGCGTGCCGGTGCTCTCCGGACCGGCGCCGAAGGCGGGCGACCGACAACCGAGACGGCTGCCGAGCGGCATGGGGGAGCGCTGACGGCTGCGCGTCCCTGTGGTGTGGGCCGGCAGGAGCCGCATCACCGACGACACGGCTCCTGCCAGGTCCCTTCGTGGTGGGAATTCCCGCATCTCACCCCCGAAGGGCACCGCGCGAGGAGGGGACGGGGGGAGCCTCCTTCCTCGCGCCCCGGGCGGCCGTCGCCGCCCAGTGCGCGGCGGCCATCATCGAAACGAGCCGCTCCGTTCGCACAGTCACGACGTTACTCCGCCTTTCCTTCACCGTCCGCACACAAGTGCGGAGTTGGTACGAACCGTTGCGCCCTGTCGATGCGCGTGGGCGCGCGGGGATCAGGGGAAGGAGACCACCTTGGACGGCACCGTGTCGGAGCCCGACGTGGGAGCACCGATCGCGTTGATGACGTGTGCGTACTGCCCCTTGCCGCCGAGCGAGACGACGAGCAGGTGGTGGAACTTCACGCCCGGTTTGTTCGGGGCGGCGAAGCCGTGCTCCTGCACGATGGTCGGGTCGACGTTGTAGTAGCAGTAACTGCCGAGGCCCCAGCCTTCGTGGGTGTTGACGGAGTCGGCGACCTTGTACGAGGCGAAGCCCCGGAGGCTGCCGTTCTGGATGGCGGCCTGGTTGGGGGCGTCGTACGCCTTCTCGTTCTGGTAGAAGATCGTGCGCCCGCGCTCGCCGTTCCACTGCACGTCGTACTTGTTGAAGTGCTCCACGAACAGGCCGGTCGCCAGGACGTCGGCGCCGTTGACGACGACGCCGTAGTCGGCCCGGTTGGTCTCCCAGCCCACGCCCTCGCCGTGGTCGGCGCGCCAGACCCAGGTGTGGTCGACGATGGTGTGGCGGCTGTTGACCACCATGCTGGTGGTGGCCTTGCCCGCGCCCGCACCGCCGATCCGGATGAACACGTCCTGGACGGTGACCGGGTTGCCGACGTGTGAGGCGCTCGCGCCCGCGGGGCCGACCTCGACGAGCGTCCGGGAGTTCTGCGGCCCGGCGTCGACCAGGAACCCGGCCAGGCGTATCCCGTCCACGTCGGCGGTCTTCACCGCGGTCACCCCGCCGTCCGGGATGAGGGTGGCGTAACCGATGCCGAGGACGACGGCGTTCGCCTTCTTGACCTCGATCGGCCGGTCGAGGTGGTAGATGCCGGGGGTGAGCAGGAGGTGGAGCCCCTGGTCGAGGGCGGCGTTGAGGGTGGCCGCGCTGTCCCCCTCCTTGGCGACGTAGAAGGCGGAGAGGGAGAGGGACTGGCCCTGCGGGGTGCCGTTGCCCCAGCTGGTGCCGCGCGCGTTGGTGCGCAGAGCGGGCAGGAAGACCTTGTACTCCCCGCCGTCGAGATAGAGGAAGGGCTTCTCCCGGGAGTACGGGGTGGTGTTCAGGGTGGTGTACGGCGGGTCGGGGAAGGTGTTGCCGGGGGCGCCCTCGACCCCGGAGAAGACCATGTTCCACACCGCGTTCAGCCAGCCGCCGATCGAGCTGTCGCGGGTGTACCACTGCTGCTGGGAGTACGGCTGGACGGTGCCGTCGATCCGGCTGTCGGCGATGTAGCCGCCGCTGGCCCAGCCGTAGCCGTTGGGCGCGAGGTTCAGGTCGCCGCGCACGTGCATGCGGCGGAACGGGGCGGCCTGGGAGACCGCCCAGCGGTTGCCGCCGCTGACCGGGGAGAGGGAGAGGTTCTCCGCCGAACGCCAGAAGTTCTGCGTGGCGTTGCCGTTGAACCAGCCCGCGTCGACGGTGACGTCGCCGTTGAAGTGTGTGTCGTCGGGGGACAGGCCCAGGCCCATGATCGAGGTGTAGAAGCCGATCTGGGCGTTGAGGCCGCCGTAGGTGCCGGGCTTGAACAGCAGGGCGTAGCGGTCGGTCCCGAACTGCGCCGACTCCTGCTTCTTGAAGATCTCGTCCAGCTTCGCCTGGATGCCCCCGGTGGACGGGTCGAAGACGATGACGTTCGGACCGAAGTCGGGAGCGGCGGCGTTCGCCGGCCGGGGGCGGCGGGCAGCGGGGGACTGCACCGGGGGCGCGTCGGGAGCGGCGACCGCGTGGGAGGCGAGCAGACCGGTGGCCGGGACCGCCAGAGCGGCGGCGAGGGCGGTGCGGCGGGAGAGGGCGGATCTCGCGGCGGGCGCAGGGAGCTCAGACATGGCAAGTCTCTCTGGTAGCAGGGCGGTTGGTTCGCCGAGGTGCTGGTGCTTGCGGGGGGGGGGGGGGGGGGGGGGGGGTGGGGGTGGAGCCGCTCCGGGGTGAAGGGGGCAGAGCGGTGCCGCAGGCGCGCGATCTGAGTTCAGGACATGAACGGTGATCGCCGAGAGAGCGCTCTCTCGTGTTGGATAGTTGTGTCTGCGACAAGGTGCGTCAAGGGGGTGCGCACGATGTCGCACCGACTCGGCGGAGAGAAGTCAACTAGGTCACCGTGTGGGCAAGTTGAAGCCAATCGCCATCGGCTGGGCGTTATGTCAGGCGAGGCCACGGGTCCTCAACGGCCAGAACCAGCCCGGAAGTTGACGTCTCATCAGGGACAAATATCTGAACGCCCGTCCCACCCCGTTGCTATAAAGGCCCCGTGACTGCCGAAGCCCTGCGCCCCGCCGCCCGCCCGGTGACCCTGGAGGACGTGGCCCGCACGGCGGGGGTCTCGCGCGCCACCGTCTCCCGGGTCGTCAACGGCGCGCCCACCGTCGACCCGGTGCTGCGCCGCAAGGTGGAGGAGGCCGTCGAGGCCACCGGCTACGTCCCCAACCAGGCCGCCCGCTCCCTGGTGACCCAACGGACCGACTCCATCGCCCTGGTGGTGTCCGAGCAGGAGCGGCGGCCGGTCGCGGCCCCCTTAGTCGGCCGGATGTTCACCGACCCCCACTTCGGGCGAGTGGTCGGCGGGCTCCTGGACGTGCTGCGCCCGGCCGGGGTCCAGATGGTCCTGATGCTGGTGGACGACGACACCTCGCGCCGGCAGTTCCTCTCGTACCTGCGCCAGGGCCACGTGGACGGCACGGTGCTCGTCTCCTCGCACGCCTCCGATCCGCTGCCCCGGCTGCTCGCGGAGACCGGCCTGCCCGCCGTGCTCGCCGGACGCCCGGCTCGGACGGTCCCGTTGCCGTATGTGGAGGTGGACCAGCGGGCGGGCGCGCGGATGGCGGTCGACCGTCTCGTCTCCGAGGGTCGCCGCAGGATCGGCACGATCGCGGGACCGCAGGACATGCCGGCCGCCCAGGAGCGCCTCGAAGGCTTCCGTGACGCCTTGGCCGCGCACGGCATCACCGACGCCCCGTGGGCGGAGGCGGACTTCACCCGGGCGGGCGGCGCCGAGGCGACGCGGCGGCTCCTGTCCGAACACCCGGACCTGGACGGCGTGTTCGTCGCGTCGGACCTGATGGCGCAGGGTGCGCTGCAGACCCTCCTGAGGGCGGGCAGGCGGCTGCCGCAGGACGTGGCGGTGGTCGGCTTCGACGACAGCGAGGCCGCCGGGGCCTGCGAGCCCGCGCTGACCACCGTCCGGCAGCCGGTGGAGGAGATGGCCGCCGAGATGGCCCGCCTGCTGCTGGGAAGGATCAAGCGGCCGGAGGGCTCGCCGCTGTCGATGGTGTTCCGCCCGACACTGGTCGAGCGGGCCTCCGCATGACCGGTGCGCATGACCGGTGAGGACGGCCCTCGGGCTCCGCTCAGGACAGCAGCGCCACCAGCGTGACCATGGTCCCGGCCTCGCAGACCGCGACGTCGAAGTGGTCCGTGAGGGCCTGGGCCAGCCACAGGCCGCGGCCGTTCTCGGCCTCGTCGGCATCGTCGGCATCGGGCAGTGCGGCCGACTCGCACGGCTTCGGCCGGGTCAGCCCCGGACCGCTGTCCGCGATCACGCACCGCAGCCCCGCGTCCGTGTGCGCGAGATGGATGCGGCCCTTGCCGCCGCCGTGCACGACGGCGTTGCTCGCGACCTCGTGCACGGCGAGCACGAAGTCGCTGAGCCGGGGTTCGCAGAGGCCCGCGTCCTCGGCGCGCCGGGTGACCTGGAGGCGCAGGCGCGCCAAGTCGGACATGGTGAAGGGGAGTTCGAGGAGGGTCGGTCTGCCCGGCACCGGGGCGAGGGCATCGTCGATGTGCTCCCGGTGGAGAGCCGGGTCACCGCCGTTGTCGTCGTTGCCGATGCCGCGGTTGAGGATCACTTCGCGGATCACCCTTCGCCCAGGACGAGTTGAGGCACTTCGGCGGCTCCGCAGAGCCGTATCACTTTGTCCTGCTCGGGTCGGCAGTGGACCGTGAGGAGGTGGTCGCAGGGGAGCCTGCCCGCGAGCCGCACCAGCGTCGACGCGCCGTGTACGTCCATGAAGCACAGCTCGGACAGGTCGAGCATGCGGGGGCGGTCGGGCCCCGCTAAGGCGTGCGCGAGCGCCGAGTCGAACTCCTCGCGCGTAGCGAGGTCGATGTCCCCGGCGATCCGCAGCTCGGTGCCGGTCCGGGCGACGTCCAGCGCGCCGAGGTGCCGCAGGGCCCGTTTGGGGTGCGCGAGGCGGATCCGGTCCAGGAGGCCGTCGTCGAACTTCCGCCGGTCGTACTCGCAGATGGCGGTGAACCCGATCTCCGCGAAGAGCGGCGAGAGCCCGGACTCGTACTCGACCAGGAGATCGTGGTCGATGCCGGGTTCGGCGGCCCAGCCCATGTCGCCGACCACCCGGATCCCGGAGAAGCCGTCGTGGCGGGCCTTGTCGGTCAACTCCACCCAGGTCTGGGCCCGTTCGGCCGGGTCGAAACCGGTGTCCGGGTCGTAGCCGGGGACTTCGTTGACCACGACAAGGCGTCCGTCCATGAGTGCGGGGCCCAGCGGGAAGCCGCTGGAGCTCAGATGCTCGGCCGCGAGGGCGGGGGTGGTCGCCCGGTCGGTGAAGAACACCACCAATTCGCCGCGCGACAGGCCGATGTCGGCGTACGCGGCACGGAGTTCCCAGCGGGTTTCGTCGTCGTCGAATCCGAGGCAGGCGTGGTCCCCGGAGTTCATACGGGTGACGGAGACCGTCCTGGTCACAGAACTGGAATCCATGGGGCAGACCTTAGGGTCCGCGCGAGGTGCCAAGGCCGTGGTGATCATTGTTGACTGAAGACGTTCCAATCGCTCGACAACTCGATAATTCGTTGCGCGGTGCGATCGTCGGAGGCGATGATCCGCGCATGGTTCCGACTCCTCCCGACGGGCGCGCCGGTATCGACGCGGCCCTGGTGAAACGTCTGGTGGCCGCGCAGTTCCCGCGGTGGAGCGACCTGCCCGTCAGACCGGTGGAGGTCGACGGCTGGGACAACCGGACGTACCGCATCGGCGACGCCCTGACGGCGCGGCTGCCCACCGCCGCCGGCTATGTCCCGGCGGTGGCCAAGGAGAACGAGTGGCTCCCCCGGCTCGCGCCGTCCCTGCCGTTCGCCGTCCCGCCGATTCTGGGCGAGGGCGCCCCGGGCGAGGGGTACCCCTTCCCGTGGTCCGTCCGCGGGTGGCTCGACGGCGAGACGGCGGCTCGCGAACGCATCGACGACATGGCGCAGTTCGCGGCCTCCGTGGCCGAGTTCATCCGCGCCCTCCAGCGCTGCGACACCACCGGGGGTCCGCTCGCGGGCGAGCACAGCTGGTACCGAGGGGCGTCACCGGCGTACTACGACGAGGAGACCCGGCGGTGCCTGGCCGCACTCGATGGCCGCGTCGACACGGACAGGGCGGCGGCCGTCTGGGAGGCCGCTCTCGCCGCCGAGTGGCGTGGGGCGCCCGTGTGGTTCCACGGCGACATCGCATCCGGCAATCTCCTTGTCGCCGACGGCAAGCTCACCGCCGTCATCGACTTCGGCACGTCCGGCGTCGGCGATCCGGCCTGCGACCTGGTGATCGCGTGGGGGATGTTCTCGGGTGAGAGCCGGGAGGCGTTCCGGCGCGCGGTCGGTCAGGACGAGGGCACCTGGGCGCGCGCCCGCGGCTGGCTGCTGTGGAAGTGCCTGCTGACCCTGAGCGGGCACATCGACACCGATCCGGAGCGGGCGGCCTTCGACCGGCGCCTGATCGCCGAGGTCCTGGACGACCACGAGCGCTTCGGCTGACGCCGCGCGCGCAGCCCTCACGCCTCAGCGGCCCGCACCTGTCAGGTGGGCACGACCGTCGCCTCCGTCGCCTTCACGCTGGTCCACACCGATGTCCCGTCGGTGAGGCCGAGTTCGGCGGCGGCCTGCGGGGTGATCTCGGCGACGAGGTCCGGGGCCTGGGGCGAGGTGATCAGGAGGCGCAGGCGGCTGCCGCTGGTGGTGATCTCGCGGATGGTGCCCGGCCAGACGTTGCGCGGACTGCCGGTGGGCTTGTCGCGGTGCACGGAGACCGCCTCCGGGGCGATGATCGCCAGGGCCTCTGTGCCCGGCGGCAGCGGGTCGGCGATCACGAGGGTCCCCCCGCCGGGCAGGGCGAGGCCCTCGGGCCCCGCGGTGCCGGGCCAGGCGTTGCGGCCCAGCATCCTGGCCACCCACGGGGAGCGCGGGTGCCGGGTCACCTCGGCGGGCGCCTCGTCCTGGAGGGCGAGCCCCTGGTCGAGTACGAGAACCCGGTCGGCGAGGGACACCGCCTCGACGGGGTCGTGCGTGACGATCAGGCAGACGCCGCCGAAGGTGGCGAGGTGCGTACGCAGGGTGTGCCGCACATGGGCCCGGGTCGTCTGGTCCAGCGCGGCGAGCGGTTCGTCGAGCAGGAGCAGCCGGGGGCGGGCCGCCAACGCCCTTGCCAGCGCCACTCGTTGGGCCTGACCGCCGGACACCTGCGCCGGTCTGCGGTGCGCGAGGTGGCCGACGCCGAGCCGGTCGAGCCACTCCTGCGCGCGCCGCCGGGCCTCGCCGCGCGGTACACCCGTCGCGCGCGGCCCGTACGCCGTGTTGGCGAGGGCGCTCATGTGCGGGAACAGGGCGCCGTCCTGCGGGACCCAGGCGACGTGCCGGCGGTGCGGCGGAAGCCCGGTGACGTCCGTGTCCCCGAGGCGGAGCTCGGCGTGGGCGCGCGGGGTGAGGCCGAGGAGCGCGCGCAGCAGTGTGGTCTTGCCCGCGCCGTTGGGTCCGACCACGGCGATGGTGGTGCCAGGTTCGGCGTCCAGGGTGAGCCGGTTGAAGCCGCTGACCTCGGCGTGCAGGGGCCAGAGCTCCGAGGGGGGCGGCGCGGGCTCGGCCGCGGCGGGGTCGGGGAGCACGGGTGCGGCCCCCTCGTCCGGCAGCCGTTCAGGTCGCCCCTGGCGCCGGTTGCCCGGAGCGCTCATCCAGCGGCCGCGCAGCGCGACGAGCACCGCCATGGCGATGGCGAGCAGCAGCAGCGACACGGACGTCGCGGCCTCGGGGGAGTCCTGGAGCAGCAGGTACACCTGCAGGGGCAGGGTCTGGGTGGTGCCGGGGAGATTGCCGGCGAAGGTGATGGTCGCGCCGAACTCGCCCAGGGCCCGCGCCCAGGTCAGGGCCGCTCCGGCGATGAGCCCGGGCGCGACCATGGGCAGCGTGACGGTACAGAACACCCGTACCGGCGAGGCCCCCAGGGAGGCGGCGGTCTCCTCGTAACGGGGGCGGAGCCCGCCGAGCGCGCCCTCGAGGCTGATGACGAGGAACGGCATCGCGACGAAGGTCGCGGCGATCACCGCGCCGGATGTCTGGAACGGCAGGGTGATCCCGAACGTGTCCTCGAGCCACGGGCCGAGCAGCCCGCGCCGCCCGAAGGCGAGGAGCAGGGCGACGCCGCCCACGGTGGGCGGAAGGACCATCGGGAGCAGGACGAGGGAACGTACGACCGCCTTGCCGGGAAAGTCGACACGGGCAAGCAGCCAGGCGAGCGGCACCCCGAGCAGCAGAGAGAGCCCAAGGGCCCAGAAGGAGACGATCAGCGAGAGCTTCAGCGCCTCGGTGGTGCCTTCGGTCGTCAGATGGGCCCCGAGCTCACCCCATTCGGTGCGGACGAGGATCCCGAGCAGCGGCAGCATCAGGAACGCGATGGCGAGCAGCGCGGGGATCGCCAGGGCGATCGGGGTGCGGGGGCCACTGGTGCGGCCGCGCGGGCTTTTCATCGTGGTCCCTGGGGTGCGTTCGGGGTGGTGTCGCGAGGTGAGGGGGCGTACGGGATGTTCCGGGGGACGGCCCGGAACACCCCGACCGGGGAGGCGGTCGGCCCCCTCACCTCGGCCTTTGTGAACCGACGGGCGACGGGACGTGGCTACGGCTTCTCGAAGCCCGCGTCCTGAAGGATCTTCTGCGCGGCGGGCGTGGACAGCCACTTCACGAACGCCGCCGCGGCCTCCGCGTGCTTCGACGTCTTCAGTGTGGCCGCGGGGTACTCGGCTATCGCGTTCTGACCGTCGGGGATCTTGACCGCGTCGACCTTCCCGGTGGCGGTGGCGGCGTCGGTCTTGTAGACGAGTCCTGCGTCCGCCTCGCCCAGTTCGACCTTGCTCAGGACCGCGCGGACGTTGGGCTCCTGCGAGACCGGCTGCACGTCGATCTTCTGGTCGTCCAGGATCTGCTTGCTGTAGCGGCCGACCGGCACCTCGGACGCGGCGAGGACGACCTTGAGCTTGCTGTCGGAGAGGTCCTTCAGCTCGGCGACCTTCTTCGGGTTGCCCTCGCCGACCGCGATGACCAGGCGGTTTTTGGCGATGACGGACGCCGTCCCGGTGTCGGACCGCAGACCGTCCATGGTCTTGGTGTCGGCGGTGACCAGCGCGTCGGCCGGGGCGCCCTGGTTGACCTGGGAGGCCAGCTCCTGGGAACCGGCGAAGGAGAAGTTGACCTTCGTCCCCGGGTGCTCCTTCTCGTACGCGGCACCGGCGGTCTCGAAGACATCGGTGAGCGAGGAGGCGGCGAGCACCGTCAGGTCGGCCTTCGGAGCGGCGGCGCCCGCGGCGGTCTTGCCGCTGCCGTCGTTCTTGTCGTTGTTGTCGTCGTCCTTGCCGCACGCGGCGAGCGGGACGAGCAGGGCGGCCGTCAGCACGGCGGCCGCGGTGCGGCGCCGGGCGGGGGTGAGAGCGAGGGACATGAGCGTGGAACTCCTTGGGAGCGAGGCCGGCGGCGCGGTCCGGCCCGTGGTTGCGGACCCTGGGGTGCGGACCAGGGGTCAGGTGCGGTCGACGTGCACGCTGGTGGACTTCACGCGGGCGGTTGCCTGCATGCCGACCTCCAGGCCGAGCTCCTCCACGGCCTCCCGGGTCAGGAGCGAGACGAGCCGGTGCGGACCTGCCTGGATCTCGACCTGGGCCGCGACGTCGCCGAGCTTCACCGCGGTGACGATGCCCGGAAAGGCGTTGCGGGCGGAGGTGTAGGGGACGTCGTCCTCGCCGTTGCCCCCCTGCGCCTGCCCCTGTGCCTGCCCCTGCGCGACCTCGACGGAGAACGCGGCGAGATCGCGGCCGTCGATGAGCCGACGGCCGCCTTCGTCCCGGTGGGTGGTGACCCGTCCGGCGTCCGCCCAGCGACGAGCGGTATCGGGGCTGACGCCGAGCAGACGCGCCGCCTGTCCGATCGTGTAGGACTGCATGCGCGCCACGATAAGCCGCCTCACCTCGCATCTACAACACGTATAGGTGATTGTCCATGGCAGATGCCACCTCGCTTGGAGGAAAGGTCAAGAGGCGTCATCGCCTCCGCCGGATCCGGTCTTCTTCACGTGCGGCACCTGCTCCAGGGCGATGCCGAAGTGGCTGGCGTACGCGTCGAGCACCTCGGTGTCCGTGGCCAGCTCGGCGGTGTGGCGCTCGCCTGCCGTCGTCGTGGTGAGGGTGCGCCCGCTGAGGGTGATCCGCCCGGTCACGGTGAGCAGCGAGCAGACCAGCGACTGCGTGAAGTGGGACCGGGGCGAGGTGCGGTGCCACCAGGCGCCGGACGTGAAGTCGCCCAGGGCGCGCGGGCGCAGGTCGACCACGTACTGCGCCGTGCCGTCCCTGCTGACGGCCAGGTCGCCTTCGGGGGTCTCGGCGATGCGGAAGGTGCCACCGGGGTCCGGCTGGTCGCCGCGTTCGCCGAAGACCAGCGGGTAGTGGCTGTGGGTGCCGAAGCCGATGTCGGCGAGCAGGTCGCCCCCGTCGCTGGTGCGTACGCGCAACGCCAGGTGGTCGTAGGGGATACCGGGTTGCCCGGAGGCGTCGTACACACGCGCCTGCAACAGGGTGACCTCGAAGCCGAGGGCGGTGAGCAGTGCGGCGAAGGCACCGTTGAGTTCGTAGCAGAAGCCGCCGCGGTGGGCGCCGACGACCTTCGCGACCAAGGAGTCCTCGGTGAGCTCGATGTCCTCGTCGAGGTGGATGGAGAGGTTCTCGAAGGGGACGGCGAGCAGGTGCGCGAGGTGCAGGTCGTGCAGGGCCCGCGTGGTGGCGGCGGCGGGGCGCTCGGCGCCGATGCGGCGCAGGTAGGCATCCGTCTGATCAAAATCCATGGGCAGATTCTTGCGCGTCGCGCATCATGGGCCTCCCGCCGCGTCGCCGCCGATGCGGAGTTGTGGCGGCCGCTGCCTCCTGCACCGAAGGAACCATGACAGCCGAACCCGCTCCTTTCCGGACCTCTGTCTCCGACGACGTCCTGAACGACCTGCGTACGCGCCTGAAGCGCACCCTCTTCACCCAGCCGTCCGACTCCACGTACTGGGCGGCGGGCGTCGACCCCGGCTATCTGCGCGGACTCGTCGCCCACTGGGCGGACGGCTTCGACTGGCGCGCCGCCGAGGCCAGGCTCAACGCCTTTCCCCAGTACGTCGCCGAAGTCGCCGGACGGCGCGTGCACTTCGTCCATCTGCGGGGCCGCCGCCCCGAAGGCGCCGCCGCGCCGCTGCCGCTGGTCCTGAGCCACGGCTGGCCGAGCAGCTTCGTGGAGATGCTGCGGGTCGCCGGGCGCCTGGCGGACCCGGCCGCGCACGGCGGCGACCCGGCCGACGCCTTCGACGTGGTGATCCCCTCGCTGCCCGGCTTCGTCCACTCCGAGCTGCCGCGCGAGCCGTTCACGCGCAGGGGCGTCGCCGAGATCTGGCACGAGCTGATGACCGAAACCCTGGGCTACGAGCGCTTCGGGGCCTTCGGCGGGGACATCGGGGGCGGTGTGACGCAGTGGCTCGGCGCCCTCTACCCGCGGGACGTGGCCGGGGTGCACCTCACCTCCGCGGTGATCACGGAACGGTTCGAGGCGGAGCCGCCGACTCCCGAAGAGCGGTCGTACCTCGACGCGCTGGCCGCCTACGACGTGGGTGACCAGGGCTACAGCGAGATCATGTGCACCCGCCCCGACACGATCGCCGCGGCCCTGATGGACTCCCCGGCCGGGCTCGTCGCCTGGATCGCCGACAAGTACCGCGACTGGAGCGACTGCGGCGGCGATCTGGAGGCCCGCTGGGACAAGGACACCCTGCTCACGGTCGCGACCCTGTACTGGGCCACCGGCAGCATCGGCTCGTCCTTCCGGCAGTACTACGACTACCCCCGGAACAAGCCGGTGCCGCCCGTCACCGTCCCCGGCGCCATCACCCTCAGCCATGAACCGGCGTTCGCGAATTACCCCAGGAGCCTGGCCGAGCGCACCTTCACCGACCTGCGCCACTGGAGCACCCCGAAGCGGGGCGGGCACTTCATGGCGCACGAGGAGCCGGAGCAGGTGGCCCAGGAGCTGCGGACGTTCTTCCGGCCGCTGAGGGGCTGATCCAGCCACCGAGGGACTGATCCAGCGAGGACTTTTGCTTAGGTTAGGCTAAGCTAAGTTGATGTTGTCGTGTGCTGGACCAGGAAGGCGGGGAACGATGCGGGTCCTCTTCGTGTGCGGATGAGCGTGACCACGGGGGTGCTCGCGGCGCCCTGCGTCGAACGCGTCGCCGCCCGCGTCGCCGAAACCTCCGAAGCCTCCGAAGCCGAACGGGCCGTCGTCCTGGACGAGTTCTGGGCGGATGTCGCGCGCCGCGGCACCCCCCTGGTCGAGGCCATCGACGGCGATCCGGACCACTGCGCGGCGACGTTCCTGTGGCGTGGCCACCGCGCCACCCGGCAGGTCCTGCTGCTCGCCGAGGGCATCGCGGACCAGGCCGACCTCGCCGCCTCACGGCTGAGCCCGCTGCCCGGGACGGACATCTGGCACCTCACCTACCGGCTGCGCGCCGACCACCGCGGCTCGTACCGCATGGCCGCCGACATCTCGCCCGGCGAACCGCCCGTATCCCCCGCCCTCCTCCGGCGACGGCTGCTCTCCCTGTCCGCGTACGCCGCACCCGACCCGCTCAACCCCCGCCGGATGCCCGGCCGTTGGCCCGACCGCGACTCCTCCGTCTTCGAGCTTCCGCAGGCGCCCGCGCGGGCGTGGGCCGAGCGGCGTGCCGGGGTGCCACGGGGGCGGGTCGAGCGGCACCGGCTGCCCAAGGGGGTGCTCGGCGCCGAGCGGGACGTGTGGGCGTATCTGCCGCCGGGCGGTCAGGCGGCGGAGCTGCCGGTGCTCGCGCTGTGCGACGGCGACATGTGGTTCGGGCGGCTCGCCTTCCAGGACACGCTGGACGCTCTCATCGCCGACGGCTCCCTGCCGCCGCTCGCCGTCCTCGCCCCGGACGCCGTCGACAGGGCCACGCGCCGCAGGGAACTGGACGCGCACGAGCGTCATGTGAGTTTCCTCGCCGATGAACTGCTGCCGTGGGCGGCCGGCCGCTGGCCGCTGACCACCGACCCCGCGCGCACGCTCGTCGCGGGTCAGGGCCTCGGCGGACTGGCCTCCCTGTACGCGGGTTTCCTGCGGCCGGACCGGTTCGGCAACGTCTTGGCCCAGTCCGCGCCCGTCTCCCGCCTCGGCGTCGGCGCGTCCCGGCCCGTCACCGTGCGCCTGGACGTCGGAGTGCGTGAGGGCGAAATTCTTGATCACCATCGCGATCTGTACGAGAACCTGCGCTCGCGCGGCTGCCCGGTGACCCTCGGCGAGTACAACGGCGGTCATGACTGGGCCTGTTGGCGCGGCTGCCTGACCGAAGGGCTTGTGGCGCTCCTGGGACACTGACCCGCCGGCCCTGGCACACTGGTCCGCCCGCCCCGTGTCGCTGTTGGGCCGAACGGGTGAGGTCGCGTAAGAATGAGCCAGTGCAGATATCGAGTACGAGCCAGGACGGGGTGGAGCGTTGAACAGCCACGACGTCACCGATGAACAGTGGGAAGGGCTCGCCCAGGTCGTACCACTGCGCAGCCGCAACGAATGGCCGTCCTGGCCCGGACACCGCGCGATGCCCGACGCGGAGACCGAGGCGCGGCGGCGTTTTGTGGTGATGCGGGTGAACATCTTCGCGGACGCCCGCGAGGTCGCCGAGACCGTGATGGCGCAGATTCCGGTGCTGCTCGACCTGACCGGGGCCGAGACGGAAGTCGCCAAGCGTGTCCTGGACTTCAGCAGCGGCGTGGTCCTCGGCCTCGGCTGCGGGATGCACCGGGTCGACAAGAACGTCTTCCTGCTCGCGCCGCCCGGCACCGAGGTGCAGGGGCTCGTCGAGGCGGCCCAGTCGTAGGAAGTCCAGGCGCGTAGACGCCGGGGCGCAGCGCCGGAGCCGCTCCCCAGGAATCCCTCATTCGTAGGAAGGTCACTTGGGCGGAACGGTTCACCAGATCCGTCGCCGCCTACCGTCCGGACATGACTGTGCACCTCCCGGGGTCGGTCGCCGAGCCGCCGCCGGGTCCGGACCGGAGCCGCGTCACCGAACTGCGGCTCTCGGCGTTCGCCTCGCACCGGGGCGCCGTGTTCCCGCTCGGTCCGCTGACCCTCGTCGCGGGGCCGAGCGGGAGCGGCAAGTCCACCGCGCTCGCCGCGTGCGAAGCGCTGGCGCGGCTCGGGGCGGGCGAGGAACTCTTCGACGTCTTCGCCGATCCCGTGGCCTGTGTGCCCGATCGCGCACGGGGTGACGAACAGCGGCGGCGTGGTTTCCGCATCGGATGCACGGTCGACGGTCCTGTCGGAGCGGTGCGGCTCGACGTCGCCGTACAGGCCGAGCCCGAACTGCGTGTCGTCGGCGAGCGGCTGACCTGGGGCGGGCTCACCCTGCTCGAGACGGCGCTGCGTGATCCGGGGCGGCGCGCGGTGCAGGCGGCCTGGCACACGGCGGGCATGACGCCGGTGACGCGCGGCCCCCTGCCGGACGACCGGCTCGGCACGGCGCTGCTCCCGCTGCGTGTCGCGGGAAAGACCGCGGGACAGCGCCTGGTGCTCGCGGCGGCCGAACAGGTCGTGGTCGCGCTGCGCTCGGTGTTCCCCTGCGCTCCCCGGCCCGGACTCATGCGGCTGCCCGTGCCCCCTGGACTGATCGGCGCAGGGCGCCTGTTGAGCGGCTGCGACAATCTTGCCGAGGTTCTTCTCCGTACGAAGGAGGAGTGCGGCAACCGTCATGCGCGGCTGGTGGCTGCGGTGCGGGAGGGGTGCGCGGGGCCGGTCGCCGATGTGTTCGCGGAGGTCGCCGACGACGGGTCGGTCCAGGCGTTCATCGACCGGGGCGGCGGGGTCAGGTCACCCGTCGGGCGGCTCGGGGACGGCGAGTTGAGGTTTCTGGCGCTCGTCCTGGTGCTGCTCACCGGACCCGGGGTGCTGGAGGTGGACCCGGTGGCCGAGGTGCCGTCGGCGTACCAGAACCTCACCGTGCTCGCCGACGGGCTCGACCACTTCCTGGACCAGCGGCAGAAGCGCGCACTCGCCGAACTGGCGGCGCGCACCTGTGAGCGCGGGCACATCCGTCTCGTCGGGACGGTGAGTGACGCGTCGTGGGCCGCTGAAGTGGGCGGGGCCGCGGTGGTAGACCTGAGCCGTGACTGAACTTGATGTAGCGGGACTGCAGCAGCGGCTGGCCGACTTCGCGGCGAAGCGGGACTGGGAGCAGTACCACACGCCCAAGAACCTGGCCGCGGCGCTCAGTGTGGAGGCGTCCGAACTGGTCGAGATCTTCCAGTGGTTGACGCCCGACGAGTCGGCACGGGTGATGGACGACCCGGACTCGGCGCACCGGGTGACGGACGAGGTCGCCGACGTGCTCGCCTATCTGCTGCAGTTCTGCGAGGTGCTCGGCATCGACGCGCTTGCGGCGCTCGCCGCGAAGATCGACCGGAACGAACGGCGCTTCCCGCCGACGTGAGTTCAGGGACCCCCAGTTCAGGGAGCCCCAGTTCAGAGATCCGTCACTCTCCGGAGTGGACACGTTGTCCACAGTCGATAGCTTGTCCACAGATTTCCGGGTTGCTCTGGCTTTTCGCCTCGCTGACACTCACTCTGGGTAGTGGGCAAGGGAGTTCGGGCGAACGTGCGGCGGTTGCGCGCGGGATGGATGGGGGAGCGCATGGAGGCGATGCGGCTCATCGAGGCGAGCAGGCACGCCTTGGCGCGGAGCAAGGAGGCGTCGGACATCGTGGCCGAGGGGTGGCAGTCCCAGGCCCTCGCGCAGGCGATCGGCAGTCGGCTCGCGATAGCGGGGCCGCCGGAACTGCGGGGCGAGGCGCTCGGCCTGAGCGAAGTCGGCGGCCGGGGGTGTGGGGTTCTCGACGCCCCGGGCCTCGGGACGGAGGGCGTGCGGGCGGCGCGGCTGACGGGCATCGGCCAGGCGCAGGAGGTGCTGCAGGGGCTCGACGAACTGCTCGGCGAGGTGGGCATCGCGCTGGTCGGCGTGGCCATGGGCGCACACGACGAGGGGGCGTACTGGCAGTGCATGGAAGCGATCGACGCCGCCGACGAGTCGAGGGACCGGGTGCTCGAGATGCTGCGCAGGCTCGCGGTGCGCGAACAGAGCCTGCCCGAGCCCGACTCGGCGGCGGGGCCGTCATGAGCCGGCGACGTGACGGGGGCCGCGGACGGCCGGGTGGCACGGGCGCCGGGGGAGTGCCGGTGCCGTCAGGAGCGGGTGGGCTCGTCGCCGACGGGGGGACGAGGGGCGGGGGGCGGGGTGTCGTCGGCCGGCGTGGACTGCTGCAGATCCGCGTCGAGCTGGGTCAGATCCGCGTTGAGCGCGGCCATCAGCTCCTCCATCTGCTGGAGCAGGCCCTTGGGTGGGCCCTGCTGCTCGGGCACGGACGGTTCGCGCGCGGCCTCCTGCTCGGGTACGGCTTCCTTGGACATGACGGCCTCCTCGGCCCTCGCCCTCCCGGTCGTGGAGGGCAGCTGATGCAAGCGACGCACCAGCAGCGGCCGCCGGCGCGGGTGCCGGGCGGTCCGGCTCCGCCCGAGCCAACGATCACCGGCGGCGGCGGGTCACTGGGGCGGGGCCGCACCGGATGCCGGGTTGACGGAATTTCACCCGGCCGGGGCCGCGCGGGGCGGGCGGGACCGGTGGAGTTGACGGGAGTGCGATCGCGATCGGCGTCGACTCCACCGGGGGCGGCCGTGTTGGCGTCAGGTCAGCTGCGGCATGACCTGCGAGGAGATCAGCTCCAGGTGGTCCAGGTCGTCCAGGTCGAGGATCTGGAGGTACATACGCTGCGAGCCGACGGCCTGGTAAGCGGCGATCCGCTCGACGACCTCCGCCGGAGAACCGGCGAGCCCGTTCGCCTTCAGGTCCTCCACCTCGCGCCCGATCGCGTCGGCGCGGCGCTTCACCTCCGCGTCCGTCTTGCCGACGCAGGCCACCAGGGCGTTGGAGTAGGTGAGGTCATCGGCCTTGCGGCCGTGCTCGTCGGCTGCGGCGCGCACGCGCTTGAACTGCTGCTCGGTATCGGAAAGAGAGGCAAAGGGGATGTTGAACTCGCTCGCGTAGCGGGCCGCGAGGGCGGGCGTCCGCTTGGCGCCGTGTCCGCCGATGAGGACAGGCACCTTGGGCTGCGCGGGCTTGGGGAGGGCGGGGGAATCGGAGAGTTGGTAGTAGGTGCCGTCGAAGGTGAAGTGCTCGCCGACCGGGGTCTCCCACAGGCCCGTGACAATGGCGAGTTGCTCCTCCAGGCGTCCGAACTTCTCCTTCGGGAAGGGAATTCCGTACGCGGAGTGCTCAGCCTCGTACCACCCCGAGCCGAGGCCGAGTTCGATGCGGCCGCCCGACATCTGGTCGACCTGGGCGACCTGGATCGCGAGCACACCGGGCAGTCGGAACGTACCTGCGGTCATCAGGGTGCCGAGCCGGATCCGCCGGGTCTCACGCGCAAGTCCCGCGAGGGTGATCCAGGCGTCCGTGGGGCCGGGCAGACCGTCGGAGGAGCCCATCACGAGGTAGTGGTCGGAGCGGAAAAAGGCGCTGTAGCCGAGGTCCTCGGTGGCCTTGGCGACGCGGAGGAGCGTCTCGTAGGTCGCACCCTGCTGCGGTTCAGTGAAGATTCGAAGGTCCATGCAGCCATCTTGCCCGGATGCCGGATCCAGTTTCAGTCCCGCACAGGCCGTGTTGCCACCGCCGGCAAACGGGAGGCGACAGGGCGCTCGACCGCTCGGCACGCGGGTGTGGAGGCTAGGATTCGGCACCGGCTGTCCGGGCGAGGGGCCCGGAGATGGTGTTGGGGTTGAGGTTGAGATGGTCGCTGGCAGGGTTGTCCGGTTCGACGGCGCGCGGGGTTACGGATTCATCGCCCCGGAGCACGGTGGGGAAGACGTGTTCCTGCACGCCAACGATCTGCTGATTCCGGAGCCTTTGGTGTACTCGGGGGCGCGGGTCGAGTTCGAGATCGAGGAGGGCGAGCGCGGACCCAAGGCGTCGTCCGTCCGCCTTCCCCAGGGGGCGCAAGCGCCTACGGCACCGCCGTTCGTGGCCCGGGCCCAGGTGCCCCCGTCGATCCAGGCGTCCGCCGCGGGGTTCGACGACGGTGAGGAGCCCACCTGCGATGTGCTCAGCGTCGCGGAGTACTCGTTCGAGGTGACGGAGCTGCTGCTCGGCGCGGCTCCGTGGATGACCGGTGAGCAGATCACGCAGCTCCGCGAACAGCTGGTGCAGCACGGCAAGAGCCACGGCTGGGCGGAGGGCTGAGGGGATCGAAAACCCCTGAGTGTGTCAGTGATGTTCGCTGTACGGTCTAGAGGCGCGCTGGAGCCGCAACCGTAAGTTTCCGCAGTTCAGATTGCGTTTCGAGGCATACCCGTGTTCCTGACGATCAGTACCTCCGGTACCCCTGAGAGCCCCGCGACCGACCTCGGTTTCCTGCTGCACAAGCACCCCGAGAAGGCGCAGGCGTTCTCCACCTCTTACGGCACCGCGCACGTCCTCTACCCCGAGGCGTCCGTGGAGCGTTGCACCGCCGCGCTGCTGCTTGAGGTGGATCCCGTGGCGCTGGTGAAGCGGGGGAAGGGCAAGGGGCGCGGCGGGGCACCGGATGCGGCGCTCGCCCAGTACGTGAACGACCGGCCCTACGCTGCTTCGTCGCTGCTCGCCGTGGCGCTGAGCGCGGTGTTCTCCAGCGCGATGCGCGGGGTGTGCAACGCGAGGCCCGAGCGGGTGGGGCAGCCGCTTCCGCTGCGGATCGAGGTGCCCGCGCTGCCCGCGCGCGGCGGCGCCGATCTGGTGCGTGGGCTGTTCGAGCCGCTGGGCTGGACGGCCACGGTGACGCGGATTCCGTTGGACGAGCAGTTCCCGGAGTGGGGCGACTCGCGGTACGTGCATCTCGTACTGGACGTGCCGGACGGGAAGTTGACCCTGGGCGAGGCGCTTCGGCACCTCTATGTCCTGCTCCCCGTGCTCGACGACGCCAAGCACTACTGGGTCTCGGCGGACGAGGTCGACAAGCTGCTGCGTGCCGGTGAGGGCTGGCTCGCGGACCACCCGGAGCAGAAGCTGATCACCAGCCGCTATCTGGCGCGGCGCTGGTCGCTGACCCAGGAGGCGATGCAGCGGCTCGAACTGGTGCGGCTCGCCGACGCGGACGACACGGATGTCGACGATATCGACAATGCGGTCGATGCGGTCGACGAGGAGAGCGACACAGAGGAAAAGTCCGTGCCGCTCGCCGTGTTGCGGCGTGAGGCGATCCTCGCGGCGCTGACCGGCGCCGGGGCCGGGCGGGTGCTCGACCTCGGGTGCGGGCAGGGCCAGTTGGTGCAGGCGCTGCTCAAGGACACGCGGTTCACCGAGATCGCCGGTGTCGATGTGTCGATGCGGGCGCTGACCATCGCCTCGCGGCGGCTGAAGCTGGACCGCATGGGCGAGCGGCAGGCCGAGCGCGTCAAGCTCTTCCAGGGCTCGCTCGCGTACACCGACAAGCGGCTCAAGGGGTACGACGCCGCCGTGCTCAGCGAGGTCATCGAGCACCTCGACGAGGAGCGGCTGCCCGCCCTGGAGTACGCGGTGTTCGGCTCCGCGCGGCCGCGCACCGTGCTCGTGACGACGCCGAACGTCGAGTACAACGTCCGCTGGGAGACGCTCCCCGCCGGGCACGTCCGGCACGGCGACCACCGGTTCGAGTGGACGCGCGAGGAGTTCCGGGGCTGGGCCCGCCAGGTGGCCGAACGGCACGGCTATGGCGTGGAGTTCATACCGGTGGGAGACGACGACCCCGAGGTGGGGCCGCCGACCCAGATGGCCGTGTTCACGCAGGCCGACAAGAGCGACAAGAACGACGCGAACCTCAAGACCACGAAGGAGGTGCAGGCAGCATGACGCAGGAAACCGGCACCAGTACCGAAGCCATACGCGCGGGCCGGGTGCTGCCCATCACCGACCTCTCCCTCGTCGTCCTCGTCGGCGCCACGGGATCCGGCAAGTCCACCTTCGGCCGCAAGCACTTCAAGCCCACCGAGGTGCTCTCCAGCGACTTCTGCCGCGGCCTCGTCGCCGACGACGAGAACGACCAGGGCGCGAGCCGCGACGCCTTCGACGTGCTGCACTACATCGCGGGCAAGCGTCTCGCCGCCGGCCGGCGCACCGTCGTCGACGCCACGAACGTACAGAGCGAGAGCCGCAAGCAGTTGATCGCGCTGGCCAGGGAGCACGACGTGCTGCCCATCGCCATCGTCCTGGACGTGCCCGAGGAGGTCTGCGCCGCGCGCAACGCCGAGCGCGCCGACCGGGCCGGCATGCCCCGCCGCGTCATCCAGCGCCACCAGCGCGAACTGCGCCGCTCCCTGAAGCACTTGGAGCGCGAGGGGTTCAGGAAGGTCCACGTCCTCAAGGGCGTGGAGGAGGTCGACAACGCCACCATCGTCACCGAGAAGCGCTACAACGACCTCTCGCACCTCACAGGCCCCTTCGACATCATCGGCGACATCCACGGCTGCGCCGCCGAGCTGGACACCCTGCTCGGCAAGCTCGGTTACGCCGACGGCGCGCACCCAGAAGGGCGTACGGCCGTCTTCGTGGGCGACCTCGTCGACCGCGGCCCGGACTCCCCGGGCGTACTGCGCCGCGTGATGTCGATGGTCGGCGACGGCAACGCCCTGTGCGTACCGGGCAATCACGAGAACAAGCTCGGCCGCTACCTCAAGGGCCGCAAGGTCCAGCACACCCACGGACTCGCCGAGACCGTCGAGCAGCTGGACGCGGAGAGCGAGGAATTCCGCGCGAGCGTGCGGGAGTTCGTGGACGGCCTCGTCTCGCACTACGTCCTGGACGGCGGCAAGCTCGTCGTCTGTCACGCGGGCCTGCCCGAGAAGTACCACGGGCGTACGTCGGGCCGGGTGCGCTCGCACGCGCTCTACGGCGACACGACCGGCGAGACCGACGAGTTCGGCCTGCCCGTGCGCTACCCGTGGGCGGAGGACTACCGCGGCAGCGCCGCCGTGGTCTACGGCCACACCCCCGTGCCCACCGCGACCTGGCTGAACAACACCATCTGCCTGGACACCGGCGCCGTGTTCGGCGGCAGGCTCACCGCGCTGCGCTGGCCGGAGCGCGAGCTCGTCGACGTACCGGCGGAGCAGGTCTGGTACGAACCGGCCAGGCCGCTCCGCACGGAGGCCCCCGGCGGTCACGACGGGCGGCCGCTCGACCTGAACGACGTGCACGGCCGCCGCGCCGTGGAGACCGGGCACGCGGGACGTGTCGCCGTGCGCGAGGAGAACGCGGCGGCTGCCCTTGAGGTCATGAGCCGTTTCGCCGTCGACCCGCGGCTGCTTCCGTACCTCCCGCCGACGATGGCGCCGACCGCGACATCGCAGCGCGAGGGCTACCTGGAGCACCCGGCCGAGGCCTTCGCGTCGTACGCCCAGGACGGTGTCGCCCGGGTCGTGTGCGAGGAGAAGCACATGGGCTCGCGCGCCGTGGCCCTGGTGTGCCGCGACGCGGACGTGGCCCGCGAGCGCTTCGGCGTGGACGGCCCGACCGGCTCGCTCTGCACCCGCACGGGGCGCCCCTTCTTCGGCGAGGCCGAGGTCACCGAGGAGATACTCGGCCGCCTGCGCAACGCCGTCACCGAGGCGGGCCTCTGGCAGGAGTTGGACACGGACTGGCTGCTGCTCGACGCGGAGTTGATGCCCTGGTCGCTGAAGGCGTCCGGCCTGCTCCGCACGCAGTACGCGGCCGTGGGCGCCGCGTCCGCAGCCGTCTTCCCCGGCGCGATAGCCGCCCTGGAAGCGGCGACGGCACGCGGCGTGGACACCGGAGCACTCCTGGCCAAGCAGCGCGAACGAGCCGTGGACGCCGCCGCGTTCACGGACGCCTACCGACGCTACTGCTGGCCGACCGACGGCCTGGAGGGCGTGCGTCTGGCGCCGTTCCAGATCCTGGCGGTCCAGGGCCGCAGCCTCGCCGCGCTCCCGCACGACGAACAGCTCGCCCTGATCGACCGCATGGTGGAGCACGACGGCACCGGCCTGCTGCAGACCACCCGGCGTCTCTATGTCGACACCGGCGACGAGGCATCGGTCCAGGCAGGCGTCGACTGGTGGCTGGAGATGACCAACCGGGGCGGCGAGGGCATGGTCGTCAAGCCGGTCGAGGCGCTGGTCAGGGACGGGAAGGGCCGGATCGTGCAGCCCGGCATCAAGTGCCGGGGCCGCGAGTACCTCCGGATCATCTACGGCCCGGAGTACACACGGCCCGACCACCTCGACAAGCTGCGCGGCCGCTTCCTCGGTCACAAGCGCTCGCTCGCGATCCGGGAGTACGCGCTCGGCCTTGAGGCCCTGGACCGCCTCGCGGCGGGTGAGCCGCTGTGGCGGGTCCACGAGGCGGTGTTCGCGGTGCTTGCCCTGGAGTCGGAGCCGGTGGATCCGCGGCTTTAGGCGACAGCGGGCGCCATTCGGCCAACAGCGGGCGTCGGCCGTCCGGCAGGGGAAAGATGGACCCCATGGGATTCCATGTCGACTCCGAGGCCGGGCGGCTGCGCCGCGTGATCCTGCACCGCCCTGATCTGGAGCTCAAGCGGCTCACCCCGACCAACAAGGACGCGTTGCTCTTCGACGACGTCCTGTGGGTCCGCAGGGCACGCCAGGAACACGACGGGTTCGCCGACGTGCTGCGCGACCGCGGGGTGGCCGTTCACCTCTTCGGCGACCTCCTGACCGAGGCCATGGACGTGCCCGGCGCGCGCCTCCTCGTCCTGGACCGGGTCTTCGACGAGAAGGAGTACGGGCCGCTTGCGACGGACCATCTGCGGGCCGCGTTCGAGACGCTGCCCTCCGCCGAGCTGGCCGAGGCGCTGATCGGCGGGATGACGAAGCGGGAGTTCCTGGAGCGCCACCCGGAGCCGACGTCCGTGCGCTTCCACTGCATGGACCTGGACGACTTCCTGCTCGGCCCGCTGCCCAACCACCTCTTCACGCGCGACACATCGGCCTGGATATACGACGGCGTCTCCATCAACGCGATGCGCTGGCCCGCGCGGCAGCGCGAGACCGTGCACTTCGAGGCGATCTACCAGCACCACCCGCTCTTCCGGGCCGAGGAATTCCACATGTGGTCCCAGGGGCAGTCGGACTACCCCTCCACCATCGAGGGCGGCGACGTCCTGGTGATCGGCCGGGGCGCGGTCCTCATCGGCATGAGCGAGCGCACCACGCCGCAGGCCGTCGAGATGCTCGCGCACAAGCTGTTCGCCGCGGGCTCCGCGCAGACGATCGTTGCCCTGGACATGCCGAAGAGGCGCGCGTTCATGCATCTCGACACGGTGATGACGATGGTCGACGCCGACACCTTCACGCAGTACGCGGGCCTCGGCATGCTCCGTTCGTACACCATCGAGCCGGGCGTCGACGGGCGGGAGCTGAAGGTCACCGACCATCCGCCCGAGCACATGCACCGGGCCATCGCGGCTGCTCTCGGCCTGAGCGGGATCCGGGTCCTCACGGCCACCCAGGACGTCCACGCGGCCGAGCGCGAGCAGTGGGACGACGGCTGCAACGTACTCGCGGTCGAGCCGGGCGTCGTCGTGGCGTACGAGCGGAACTCGACGACGAACACGCATCTGCGCAAGGAGGGCATCGAGGTGATCGAGATCCGGGGGAGCGAGCTGGGGCGCGGCAGGGGCGGGCCGCGGTGCATGAGCTGTCCGGTGCAGCGGGATCCCGTCGACTGAGCCGGTGCGGGGCGGGTGCGGGGTCGGTGCGGGGGTGCGACCCTACAGGTCTCTGTATATAAATGTGGAGCGTCGTATAGACTTCCAGTAGCCCTGTCCCCGTACGCGTACCCCTGGAGCGCCATCATGGCCATCGACCTCACCGGCCGCCACTTCCTCAAGGAGCTGGACTTCACCGCCGAGGAGTTCCGCGGCCTGATCGAGCTGGCCGCCGAGCTGAAGGCGGCCAAGAAGGCGGGGACCGAGACGCGGCGGTTGATCGGCAAGAACATCGCGCTGATCTTCGAGAAGTCCTCCACGCGCACGCGCTGCTCCTTCGAGGTCGCGGCGGCCGACCAGGGGGCGTCGACGACGTACATCGACCCGGCCGGATCCCACATCGGCTCCAAGGAGTCCACGAAGGACACCGCTCGGGTGCTCGGCCGGATGTTCGACGCCATCGAGTTCCGCGGTGACGCCCAGTCGACGGTCGAGGAGCTCGGCGCCCACGCGGGCGTGCCCGTCTACAACGGCCTGACCGACGACTGGCACCCCACCCAGATGCTCGCCGACGTGCTCACGATGACCGAGCACAGCACGAAACCCCTCACCGAGATCGCCTTCGCGTACCTCGGTGACGCCCGTTTCAACATGGGCAACTCGTACCTGATCACGGCCGCGCTGCTCGGCATGGACGTACGCATCGTCGCGCCGAAGGCCTACTGGCCCGCCAAGGAGATCGTCGCCCGGGCCCGCGAGCTCGCGGAGACCAGCGGTGCACGGATCACGTTCAGCGAGGACATCGCCGGGGGCGTCGCGGGCGCCGACTTCGTCGTGACCGACGTCTGGGTCTCCATGGGTGAGCCCAAGGAGGTCTGGGACGAGCGCATAACGGCGCTCGCGCCGTACGCCGTGACGATGGACGTCCTGCGCGCGACGGGCAACGCCGACGTGAAGTTCCTGCACTGCCTCCCGGCCTTCCACGACCTGGGCACGAAGGTCGGCCGTGAGATCCACGCCCGGCACGGTCTAAGCTCTCTCGAGGTCACCGACGAGGTCTTCGAGTCGGCGCACTCCGTCGTCTTCGACGAGGCGGAGAACCGGCTCCACACGATCAAGGCGATCCTCGTCGCCACGCTCGCCTGAACGCATCACCAGCACGCTCACACTGGTGGGGCCGGGGAACACCTTCCCCCGGCCCCGCTTCTTTGCGGCCCCACCCCCGCCGCCCAAGCACCACCGAAATGAGAACCACCGCATGCGCTCGACCGGTCCGGCAGGACTCCGCATCAAGTCCCCCGAACTCCTTGTCGCCGAATCGGGCGCCGACCTCGAGGGCCACGGCCTGAAGCGCACCATGGGCCTGTTCCAGCTCGTGTGCTTCGGCGTCGGCGCGATCGTCGGCACCGGCATCTTCGTCGGCCTCTCCGACAGCGTCGCCGAGGCGGGCCCCGCCGTCGCCGTCTCGTACTTCCTGGCCGCGGTCACCTGCATCTTCACCGCCTTCTCGTTCGCCGAGCTCGGCGGGGCGATCCCGGTGTCCGGCAGCTCGTACTCCTTCGCGTACGCCTCGCTCGGCGAGCGCGCCGCGTTCCTCGTCGGGTGGTGCCTGCTCCTGGAGTACGGCGTCTCCGTCTCCGCCGTGGCGGTCGGCTGGAGCCAGTACCTGAACGAGCTGCTCGAAAGCCTCACCGGCTGGCACCTGCCCGACGCGCTCTCCGCGGGGCCCGGCGAGGGCGGCGTCGTGAACCTGCCCGCCGTGGTCGTGATCCTGCTTGCCGCGGTGCTGCTCGTGCGCGGCATCCGCGAGAGCGCGCGGGCGACGGCCGCCATGGCCATCCTCAAGATCGGGATCCTGCTGTTCTTCCTGGCGATCGCGTTCACCGCGTTCAAGGCAGGCAACCTCACCCCCTTCGCGGGCGCCGGAGCCTCCGGCATCACCGCGGGCGCCTCGCTCGCCTTCTTCTCCTTCATCGGCTTCGACGCGATCACCACGGCGGGCGAAGAGGTCAAGAACCCCCGGCGCAACATCCCGATAGCCATCCTGATCTGCATCGGCGTCGCCACACTGCTGTACGTGGCGGTCGCCATCGGGGCCATCGGCGCGCTCGGCGCGGACGCGGTCGCCGACAAGCCCGCCGCGCTCTCGCTGGTCGTCGACCAGGTCACCGACTCGTCGGTCGGCGGCGGCATCATCGCCTTCGGCGCGGTCGTGGCCATCGCGTCCGTCGTGCTCGCCGTGATGTACGGGCAGACCCGCATCCTGATGTCGATGTCCCGCGACGGGCTCATCCCGCGCGTCTTCGAGCGCGTCTCGCCCAAGACCGCGACGCCGGTCGCCAACACCTGGATCGTTGCGGCCGTCTTCGCCGTCCCGGCCGCCTTCTCGTCGCTCGACGTGGTGGTCAACCTGACCACGATCGGCACGCTGGCGATCATGGTCGCGGTGAATGTGGCGGTGCTCGCGCTGCGCCGCTCGGCCCCGGGGCTCAGGCGCACCTTCCGGGTGCCGCTGTACCCCGTCAGCCCGATCCTGGGCGTGGGCTTCTGCCTCTATCTGATCTGGGGCACGGGCTGGACGACATGGGTGCAGTTCGCGGTGTTCCTCGGCGTGGGCACTCTCGTCTACACGTTCTACGGCCGCAGCAGGTCCCGGATGAACTCCGCCTCCTGACCTGTCGATTGCCTGCTCATCGCCGGACTTGCCCAGTACGCTTGGCCGACAGAGCGCGGGGGCGAGGGGGCAGCGGTGATCGAACTCTCCGAAGTAGTGGGCGAGTTGAGGCGTGAGCTGGACGAGGCGATGAGGGCGGGCGCCGGAGAGCGACTGCGCTTCGAGCTGGGCCCGGTGGAGGTGGAGGCCGCCTTCACCATGGAGCGGTCGGGCGGCGCGGGCGCCAAGGTCCGCTTCTGGGTGGTCGACGCGAGTACCGAGGGGAAAGTGGCCAGGAGCGACACGCACCGGATCACCCTGACCCTGCACCCGAAGATCGACGGACAGCCCGGACGGCCGGAGATATCGGGGCGGGAAGCGGACGGCGAGCGCTGACCGGGGCGGGGGAGCCGTGCGGACGTATGGCCTGGACATCGGGCGGGCCGCCGAGATCATCGTGACGCCGGGCCACGGCGAGAAGCGCCGTGGCTCCGGCTATCTCGTGCGCGACGGCCTCGTGCTCACGGCCGAGCACGTCGTGCGCGACGCCGCGCGCGTGGAGGTGCGCTTCGACGCCGACCGTCCCGGCGAGCGGACCCACCGGGCAGAGGTCGTCTGGTCGCACGCGGGCGTCGACGGCGCGCTCCTGTCCGTGCCGCAGGAGAAGGCGGAGGGTCCGGTCGCCCTGGGGCGGGTGGCTGAGCGTGACGCCGTCCTGCGGTGCACGACACTGGGCTTCCCTCGGTTCAAGCTGCGCGCCGACACGGGCGGCGGCGCCACCGCCTACCGCGACACCCGGCACGCGGAGGGCTCCGCGCCGGTGCTCTCCAACCGGCGCGAGGGCACGCTCGAACTGCACGTGCCACCGCCCGATCGCGACCCGGAACCGCAGCGCTCGCCCTGGGAGGGCATGTCCGGAGCGCCCGTCCTCAGCGGCGGCCGGCTGATCGGCATCGTCGGCAGACACCACCGCTCGGACGGCATCGGCACCCTCGCCGTGCTGCGGATCGACCGCTGGCACGCGTGCTTGTCCCAGGCCGAACTCGGCGTCGTACAGGCCGAGTTGGACCTCATGATCGGCCCCGACGACCTGCCCGACGTCATACCTGCCGACCGCGGCGAGGTGGCCCAGGTGGCCCAACTGCGGCAGGTGCGGGACATCGCGCCGCCCGAACTGGTCGGCCGCGAGCGGGAGATCGAGGAACTCGTCACCTTCTGCGCGGGCGACGAGCCCTACCAGTGGTGGCAGGCACTGCCCTGGAGCGGCAAGACGGCGCTCGCGTCGACGTTCGTCCTGAATCCGCCTGCCGGTGTCCGCCCGGTGTCCTTCTTCGTCACGGCGCGCTGGGCCGAGCAAGCCGACAGCGACGCGTTCACCGACGGTCTGATCGCCCAACTGGCGCCGCTCGCCGGCATCGAGGCCACCCCGGTCGGGCGGGACGCCCTGCGCAGGCTGCTGCTCGACCGGGCCGCCGAGCGCCTCGCGGAGCAGGGCGAGACGCTGCTCCTCGTCGTCGACGGCCTGGACGAGGACCGTGCCGCCGGGCCCGACAGTGCACGGCCGAGCATCGCGGCCCTGCTGCCGCCCCGCCCGCCTGCCAACGTCCGCGTCCTGGTCACCAGCCGCCCGCACCCCGGAGTGCCGCTTGACGTGCCGGCCGATCACCCCCTGCGGCACTGCACCCGGCGGCAGTTGGCCAGGAACGACTTCGCTCGGCACATCCAGGACGAGGCCAAGCGCGAACTGCACGAGGCGCTCCGCGGCGACCAGACCCAGGTGGATCTGCTCGGACTGCTCACCGCGGCCCAGGGCGGACTCACCGCCCGGGACCTCGTGGAGCTGACGGGCATGATGCCGTTCCAGCTGGAGTCCCGGCTCGCCAGTGTGCTCGGCCGCAGCCTGCGCACCCGTACCCGCTGGGACCTGAACGAGGAGAAGGGGTTTCTGTTCGCGCACGAGACGCTGCGCGAACAGGCCGGGGAGGCGCTTGGCCCCGGCATCGCGCAGTACCGCGCCCGCATCCACGCCTGGGCCGACGGGTACCGCGATCGGGGCTGGCCCGAGGGCACCCCCGGCTATCTGCTGCACACGTACGGACGGCTGCTCGCGGGCGTGGGCGACCCGGACCGATATCTGGCCACCATCACCGACCCGCGCCGCCAGGCCCGGCTGCTCGCCGTCACCGGCAGCGACGCCGTCGCCCAGGCGGAGATCGCGGCGGCCCGCAGGCAGTTGGCCAGGTCGCCCCGGGGCGACCTGGGGATCGTCGGAGAACTTGCGCTGGTCGCCGATGAGTTGCTGCACAGGAATGCCGGTCTTCCCGTCGGCCTGCCCGCCGTCTGGGCGGCGCTCGGGCTGAGCGCGCAGGCGGAGGGGATCGCCAGGACGCTGCTCGATCCGTGGGACCGGGCGCGGGCGATGGCACGGATGGCGGCGGGCGTCGCAGCGGCCGACCCGCGGCTCGCC